>VGXD01000218.1 GCA_016873525.1 Nitrospira sp.
CCGGGTCGGGGACCTGCTCATCGAAGCCGGGCCCGACTCGTTCCTGTCCCAGAAGCCCTGGGCGCTCGAACTCTGCGCCAAGCTGGGGCTCTCCGGCCAGTTGGTCAACACCAACGCACTCGAACACAAGGCCTTCGTCTATTCGCGGGGACGTCTGCGGGAGTTGCCCGAAGGGTTGGTGGCCGTCGTGCCGACCAAGCTGGGCCCGTTCCTCAGGAGCGGACTGGTGTCCTGGGCCGGCCTCGCGCGGATGGCCATGGATCTTGTCCTGCCGGGGAAGTTCAACGCGGCGGATGAATCGCTGGCGTCGTTCTTTCGGCGGCGGTTTGGAAACGAAGCGTTCGAGCGCGTCGTCGAGCCGCTGATGGCCGGTATCTATGCCGGCGATGCGGAGCAGATGAGCCTCCGGGCGACGTTCCCCCAATTCATCGACATCGAGCGCCGTCATGGCAGCCTGATCCGCGGCCTGTTGGCCGGGCGCAAGGCTGCGGGAGGGCCCAAGGGTCCGTCAGGCCGGACGGCGTTCGTGACGCTCAAGGAAGGAATGAGCGAGCTGGTGCGGGCGCTGGTGGCCGCCCTGCGCGAAGGCGGCGTCACGTTGCTGAACGGGCGGCGCGTGTCGGCGATCCGGGCTCCCTCGATCCGATCCAAGGTCTGGACCTATGACGTGGCGCTCGACGACGGCGCGGTGCTGACCGCCGACGTGGCGGTGTTGGCGACGCCGGCCTATGTCTCGGCCGAGTTCCTCCGCCCGATCAGCCTGACCGTCTCGAAGCTGTTGGACGGCATTCCCTACACCTCCACCGCCACGGTCGCGTTGGCCTATGGGAATAACGATCTGGGGCCATTGGTGAAGGGCTACGGGTTCATCGTCCCTCGGGTGGAGGGGCGGGCCCTGCTGGCCGCCACCTGGACGTCGTTGAAGTGGCCGCACCGGGCGCCCTCGTCGCAGATGTTGGTGCGCTGCTACGTCGGCGGCGTGGGGCGGGAGGAGCTGCTGAAAGCCGATGACGCCGCGCTCGTGCGGCAGGTGCGCGAGGAGTTGCGGAGCCTCGCCGGGATTACGGCCGAGCCCTCTTACGTGGAAGTGAATCGCTGGGATCGCGGGATGCCGCAGTATGTGCTGGGCCATAGGAACCGGCTGGATCAAATCCAGGCGGCGATGAGCGGTTTTCAAGGGCTCTACGTTACCGGCGCGGCCTATCGCGGGGTTGGCGTGCCGGACTGCATCAGGGACGGCAACGACACGGCGGACTTGATCGTCCGGTACTTACTGGGGCGTCGTTTGCCGGTTGGATAGCCGAGGCGCAGGGGCTGCTTCGAAGGCGTCTGGGAAGCGAGGAGCGTATGGATTGGGCGTTGTGGGCGGTGGCCGGCGCGGGCTTGGCTGCGGCGCTGATGGCGGCGCGGCGGTGCTCCAAACTGGTCCACGAGGTCAATAAGCTGAAACACGATCAGTACGGCTTCGATGGCCGGCTGAAACGGAGCGTCCAGGAGCTGCGGGACACGATCGAACCATTGCGGTTGCACCTCGCCACGGTGGCAACGGGAGGGCAGGTGCCGAGGGAGATGATTGTGCAGGGGCGGCTGTATCGGGATATTTCCCCGGACGACGCCAGACAGGCCGTCGAACGCGCGCTTCAGCAAAAGGATCGCACGGTGCTGGTCGTGGATGTCCGGACGCCCGGGGAATATGCGGTGCGGCGGGTGCCCGGTGCCAAGCTCGTGCCCATCGAGGAATTGGAACAGCGGTACGAGGCGGAGATCCCGGAGACCGCGGGCCGGGTGTTCGTCTATTGCGCGAGCGGGGAGCGGAGCCGTCTGGCCTGCGAGTTTCTCGGCCGGCGGGGGTACACGAACATCTGTCATATCCAAGGCGGCATGTTGAGCTGGCAGGGACCGACGGAAGGCGACGGCGAGTCGAAGTTGATTCAGATCGGGCGGATGCCGCAGCCGGCGTCAGGCCGGCAATCTCCATCGGCTCAGGCCGAGCGCTAAGAGCGATATGGCACCCCCGTTTACGATTCTCAATGTCAGCGGTCCCTACCGGGAACCCCACGCGCCGGTGTTTTCATACGACTACGCCGTCCAGCGACCGAGCTGGCCGACGCCCCACAGCGTGCGGGTGAAGGTGGCGATTGCGGAGGAGCTGAATCACCTCAAGACTGCCGTGCTCGGCTTAAGCGGCGGCAGCCCCGGACAGCAGCTTCGCATGACGCAGATGCTGACGCGTCGCATTGCGGATCGCAAAATCCAGATTGCCAACGACGAAGGCATGTTCGCGGAACGCTTCGATGTCATGATCGAGCCCTTCATCGGCCCGATGGCCCATCTCTTCGCCCCGCTTGAAACCTGGATGCAGGAGGCCAAGGCCTCTCTGCGACAGGAAATCCACGAAAAAATCGGGATCTGATCCCGGCTCCCCCACGCGGTTTACAGCCGGAACAGGCTTGTCGTTTCCGGAAGCCGGCCTGGCTGCCTTGCCCACGGTATTTTGACCCACAGGAACTGTGTGTAAGTCTGTGGATAGGCGCGTTGCGGCAAGCGGGACTGAAGCGCTACGGGCCATTGTAGCGTTCTGCCTATGTTTTAGGCATGGTATGGGCGCAGCCATGGCATACCATATATGGTTGGCAAGTAGTTTATCTCAAGGGTTCGCCCTGTTTGCGCATAACTTGTGCACAAGCCAATACAGTACGAGCGAATACTGACTGGGTGGAAGGGGCTTCAGAACAGGCGGCGGTAGGACTTGGAGTGGATGCCGGATTCGTCGGCGAATCCGATCGAGCCATTGTCGGGTGCCCCGGAATCGCTCAAGTCGATGCGGTAGTGCCCGCGGACCTGTTCCATGGCGACTTCGAAGGGAATCGCTTGGGGGTAGAGTTCGCCGGGAGCATGGGCTCCTCGCGCCAGGACGCGGACGACGTCGGGACGGGCATAGTGTTGGTCCGAAAACACATAGATGTCGGCCACGGCATGTTCGCCGAGCTTGTGTTCCGGTGTGGTGGAGGGCAGCAGGGTCGTGAGCGTATTGGCCAAGCGCGCCTCCCGAAACCGTTTCAGGAGTCCGGCAACCTGGCTTTCGGTCGCCTGCGGCGGCACGGAGAGGCAGAGAATATTGAGGTCGAGGAGGGTGGCGGTGATCTGGAACATGACCGGCGCCGTGTCGGGATCGTCGGCCATGGTGTTCTGGACATCGGCCGGCACGGCCGTGGGCTTGTGTTTGGGGTCCGGCATGAAAAGCACGATCAGCAGCCACAGTCCGCCGATCGTGCCCAAGACGACGATGAGGGGATGGGCGCCGGCCCGCTTGCCTTCTTCGTAGGGCCCCTCCGTGCGGTTCTGTTCCGTGCCGTGTTCGTTGTCCATGCCGTAAGACTCCCGCGCGGCAACGCGCCTAGGACGTTCCTTCCAGCCCCGCAGGAGAGGAGGCTTCCTTCTGCTTGGCTTCTTCCCACAAGGCATCCATCTCGACCAGCGTCAGGGCGTCCATCGGCCGGCCTGAACGGGCCGCTTGGGCCTCGATGTACCCGAACCGCTCGGCAAACCGGTTGGCCGCCTTGCGGAGCGCTTCTTCCGGATTCACTTTGACCACCCGGGCCAGGTTGACCATGGCAAAGAGGATGTCTCCGAACTCGGCTTCGATCCGCTGCCGGTTGCGCCCGCCGTCCTCGGCGGGGCCGGGCGGCGCGGCAGCCGGCTCTGCCAGGGCTTCGCGCAGTTCCCGGACTTCCTCCTCGATTTTCTCGACGATGCGGTCGAGTCCCTCCTCGTTATGGGGCCAGTCGAATCCGACGCGGGACGCGCGG
>VGXD01000219.1 GCA_016873525.1 Nitrospira sp.
GGCGGCTCGGCAGATCCTCAGGATAAAAGGTCCCGCGCCAACTCGGATAGGCCCAGCCCGAGGTGCCGATCAGTAATCGCGCCATGCTGGCTCAGCATTCTACCTGAACCCGCCTCCTGAAAAAACATCAGGGGAAGCCCCCCTATGCGAGATTTTCAATGCAAGGCGAGTGTTGCCCACTCGTTGACAAAGATTGCTGATGACCATAAGCTGGCACACCTATGCCGAGAATGAGTACTTCAACGGTTGAGCTGGCGATACCCAACGCCGAGCGCGTGATCGTGACGCAAGATACCTTGCAAGTCGAGTTGAGCGACGGACGGATGATCGCTGTTCCCCTCGCCTGGTATCCTCGATTGTTGCATGCCTCGAAGAAGGAACGAGGCAACTGGAGGTTGATCGGCAAGGGACAGGGTATTCATTGGAACAACCTTGACGAAGACATCAGCGTGGAGGGACTCTTGGCCGGCAGACCATCAGGGGAAAGTCAGAGATCGTTCAAGAAATGGCTGGCGTCCCGTGCATTGCCTCGCAGCAAACGCCCCCGCCGGTGAAACGTCCATCTCTAGGAACCGGCGGCTGACGAAGGGAGCGGGGGGCATGCGACGCTCGCTTTCTGCGCCTCTCGCGCCACCCCTTCCACGGCGCTCCGAAGCGGAAGCCTTCCGAAATTCCCTCGAAGACTCGGTCAGTTTCGGCTTTCCCTCTTCGAACGCCGAGTGGGGACCCCGCCGCTCCGGCAGACAGTCGCTCGCCACCGCATGCCCCCTTGTTAAAGATTGCCACCAAGAAGAAAAATAGAACGGCGACGGGTCGCTTCCAAACCCGTCGCCTTTCACGCTTCGCCCCGTCTAGTGTCCCGCCCTCAGGGACGTGATGTCTTACCTTGTTCGCAGGAGCATCCAGACTCTGTCGTCGCCGACCGAACCGATGGACCACGGACGATGTGACCGGCGATCGTTACTTGCCGTGCTCCTTCTGGTGTTTTTCGTAGCCCTTTCTGACATCAGGGTCATCTTGCGGGTTCAGATTCTTGGGCATCTCATCCTTTTCTTTTGGTGGCGGTCCCCCGTTCGATCCCGGCGGCAATGGACCTGGGTTCGTCCCTTCAGGAGTCGGTTTCCCCCCGTTCGGGTGAGGCAACCGCCCACCGGGAGGAATCACACCACCTGTTCCCCCTGGCGGGCCCGGCGCTTGAACGTATCGGGGCTCAGGCGCACCAGACGAATCGACAAGTAACTGGGCCACCACGACCGTTCGCTCCGCGAGCTTGACCGTCGGCATGGTCGCTTCAACTCTTGTACAGAGAAGGCCAGCCACTATGGTCATCGTGCATGCGGTAACTATCAGGCGCGTCATCGTCATCCCTCCCGTTTATTGGTTGTACTGTGGCGTGCATACGGCGCGAACCACCCTCACGCTGTACCAGCCCTCATCCAACATATCATCCATATCATCGTTTGTCTTAGCCTCAGCAGACGCCCCAACCGGTGAAACTCCGACCTCTAGGAAAAGACTCCCGGCACCTTTTTCGTCCCTGTTTTCGGTCTCACGTCTTTGATTTTCGGTAACCAGCTGTTCGTGCAGCCTCTTCATTAGGAAAGCACACCCGATTATCCGCTCCCCTTTTGTTCTCCTGGAGCATTCGGCGGTAATTTAACCCTCCCGGCGTGTGATAAATCTTGCTGTTTTTGTTACCCACCACCGGGCACTCTTTTGGCGTGAAATCTCGCGCCGAACCAGGGATGGGCAACAGCGACGACAGCAGCGCAACTAAAGCGATCACAATTCCGCGCATAAACGAAGGTCGGCAGTCGTTCAGTGTACTGAATTATGAGCAGATTGTTAGCCTATCGCCAGTAACAAAGAAAGGTGACTGGGCAAAATGCTGAAGCCAGGCTACTTTTTGTGGAGCTTCGTGTCAACTTGCTAGGGCACGACTGGATTCAGCGAGGACTCAGCGGAGGGGTGGGATGCCGCCTGTGGTTACGGGCAACAGGCTTGATAGCGGCCTGTTGCCCGTTCTCATTCTTTTTTCGCGGCTGGAACGGATGGACACGGAGGCGTTCGGCATGGCGGGATAATCTTAAAAGGGGCGGCCAGGCTGGTCCCCTATTGCGCGCGTCCAACGAGGGCCTTCCGAGGCCGCGCGTTGCGCGAGCACGGGGGACCGGCCTGGCCGCTCCGCCCTCCCCCTTCGTCAGCCGCATCTTTGATTATGGGAATTCGGGAAGACGCTACGCAGCAGCAGTCTTGGAAGATTTTCCGGCAAGGAGATACTTGTCCACCGCCGCCGCCATCTTACGTCCTTCGGCAATGGCCCAGACGATGAGGGAGGCGCCGCGCCGCGTGTCGCCGCCCGCGAAGACGCCTTCCACGCTGGACATGAAATTTTCGTCCGCGGCCACGTTCCCCCGCGCATCGTACTTCACGCCCAGACTGTCCAGCAGGCCGTTCTTGACCGGGCCGGTGAAGCCCATCGCCAGCAGAACCAAGTCCACGTTCATCTCGAAGTCGGTGCCGGGCATTGGCGTAAACTTGCCGCCCTCGAACGCGACCCGCTGTCCGTGGAGCTTCGTCACTTGGCCGTCATGGCCGGTGAACTTGGTGGTGGACACGCTCCACCGGCGGTCGCAGCCCTCCTCATGCGCGTGGGACGTGCGCAGTTGCATGGGCCAGAGGGGCCAGGGCGTGGAACCGGCCCGCTTCGGCGGCGGCTCCGGCAAGACTTCAAATTGATGGACCTCGGCGCAGCCCTGCCGATGCGCCGTCCCCACGCAATCCGAACCCGTGTCGCCCCCGCCGATGACGACCACCTGCTTGCCCTTGGCCGTAATCGGCTCGCCGGAAACCGTCATACCGGCGTTGCGCTTGTTCTGCTGGGTGAGATAGTCCATCGCCAGGTGAATGCCCTTGAGTTCCCGCCCCGGCACCGGCAGGTCCCGCGCCTGTTCGGCCCCCATCGCCAGACAGACCGCGTCGTAGCGCCGCCGCAACTCCTCGACGGCGAGGTCCTTGCCGACTTGGACTCCGGGCTTGAACTCCACCCCTTCGGCTTTCATTTGATCCAACCGTCGATCCAGCACCCACTTTTCCATCTTGAAGTCGGGGATGCCGTAACGCAGGAGCCCGCCGATGCGGTCGGCCTTCTCATAGACGGTCACGCTGTGGCCGGCCCGCGCAAGCTGTTGCGCGGCCGCCAGGCCGGAGGGCCCGGAGCCGACGACCGCCACGGCCTTGCCGCTCCGCGTGGCCGGGAGGATCGGCTGCACCCAGCCTTCGTCAAACCCCTTGTCGATGATGTTCCACTCGACGATCCGGATCGAAACCGGGTCCTCGTTGATGCCCAGCACGCAGGCGCTCTCGCAAGGCGCGGGACAGAGGCGCCCGGTGAATTCCGGAAAGTTGTTCGTGGTGTGCAGGGCCTTCAGCGCGTCCTTCCATCGCCCACGGTGGACCAGGTCATTCCATTCCGGAATCAGGTTCACGACCGGGCAGCCGTTGGAACTCTGACAGAAGGGCACGCCGCAGTCCATGCACCGCGCGCCCTGCACCTGGAGCTTGTCCTCCGGCATCGGCTCGTAGAGTTCCTTCCAGTCCCGCACCCGCAGCTCGACCGGCCGGCGCTTGGGGCCCTCGCGGGCATATTTCATGAACCCCTTCGGGTCACCCATGGCTGATGCTCCCCGCTTTCCGCTTCCGCTCTTCCAGCACCCGTTTGTAATCCACCGGCATGACCTTGACGAACTTGGGCAGCGCGGTCTCCCAGGCATCGAGCAACGCTTTGGCCTTGCGGCTGCCGGT
>VGXD01000220.1 GCA_016873525.1 Nitrospira sp.
AAGCGGAGCAGGAACTCTACCAGGCCAAGCTCCTGGCGGAAAAACATCAGTATGCCGTGGCGGTCAACAAGGCCTACCGGGCCGTGCTGGCCGGCGCCAAGGCCTTGCTCGTCACAGAAGGGCTCGACCCGGCAACCGACGCCGAGACCTTTTCCGAATTCGACCGGCGTTTGGCGGAGAAGGGCTACGTGCCCGCCTCCTATCGCAACCTGGGAAGTCAGATCGGCGACCTGGGTCCCAAGGACACGACGCCGGGCTTTGCCCTGACCAAACTCACCTTTGCCCGAGGCTTCGTGGAAGCCTGCAAGGCCGCCACCGAACAGATCGGCAAAGACCTCAAACTAAGCCAGGCCGGAAAAACGGACGAAGCCGAGGATCGGACGGCGACGCCCCAGCCGGTCCAGACCAAGCCGGCCGCCCCGGCCAGCGCAGCGACCGGCGCGCCGGTCTACGATCTCCGTGGCGTGGCCTGCCCGCTCAACTACGTCAAGACCAAGCTAAAGTTGGAAATGATGGACGCGGGAGAACAACTGGAAGTCTGGCTGGACGCGGGCGAGCCGATCAAGAACGTGCCGATGAGCCTGCGCAACGACGGCCACAAAGTGCTCTTGGAGGAGCCGCTGGAAGCGGAAAAGGCGCATTTCAAAATACTCGTGGAGAAGGTCGAAGCGTAAAGCGCGCAAGCCGTGAGGATTTTCCTCCGCGATCCACGAGAAGCGCTTCACGAAGAACGAGCCGGTACGACACGTAGACAGGGATGGGGATGGAGCACACATCGAGCGAGCCGGTAAAGATGGGCGTTCGCCCGTCGGACGCCGAGTTGAAGGCCCTGAGCGACTCCTTCGAGTCCAAGCAGCCGCAGGACGTGCTGGCCTATGCCCTGGATCGCTATGCCGGCCGCATCGTCCTGGCTTGCAGCTTCGGCGCCGAAGACGTGGCGCTGGTGGACATGATCCACCGGCTCAGCCCGCAGACGCCGCTCTTCTATCTGGACACGGACTTTTTGTTTCCGGAGACCTACGCGCTGCGGGATCGCATCGTGGCCGCCTATGGCCTCCTCCCCAGCCAGGTGCTCCAGGTCAAGCCGCTGCTGACGCCCGATCAACAGGCCGCCCAGCACGGCGACGCGCTCTGGGCGCGCGAACCGGACCGCTGCTGCCAGATACGGAAAGTGGAGCCCTTGACCCGTGTGCTCAAAAACTACGAGGCTTGGATCACCGGCATCAGGCGGGACCAGGCCCCTACCAGGGCCACGGCCGGCTTCGTGGAGTGGGACCAAAAATTTCAGTTGGTGAAGTTCAATCCCTTGGCCAAGTGGAGCGCGGCGGATGTCTGGGCCTACATCCGAATCAACGACGTCCCCTATAACCCGCTCCACGACCGCGACTATCCCAGCATCGGCTGCACCCATTGCACGGCGCCGGTCAAGCCGGGGGACGATCCACGGGCCGGCCGGTGGCAAAACTTCGGCAAAACCGAGTGCGGGCTGCATAAGTAGCGGTCAGCCATTAGTACAGCCGAGGGCTGACGGCTGAACGCTCTGAGTAGGGGAGAGAGAATGAAGACACTGGTCGTGATCGTGACGCGAGGTAGTTACAATAACCTGCTCCAGGCTTGCGATCTCGTCCGCATTGCCGCCGCAGCCGGAACGCGGGTGAGCGTCTTGTTTCGGGACGAAGCCGCATCCAAGCTGACGACCGGCAAGGTGAAAGAGCTGACCTTCTCGGAGGCCTACCGGGGCCGCGAGTCGCGCGTGCGCGACTTGCTGCAAGCGCGCAAGTGGCACGATCTGCCGGCAATTTTGCGCGAGATCAAGGAGAAGGGGGATGTGAAGTTCTCCATCTGCCGCGACTCGATCGAGTCCTTCGAGCTGACCGTAGACCAGTTGCTTCCTGAATTGGACGAAGTGCAGAACGCCTCGGCGTTCTGGAAAGAGGAGATCGCGCAGGCCGACCAGGTCCTGACGTTCTAACTTTAACGAAGCGGACAAGTCTGAAAGTCTGTCAAGTTGAAAAGTCACAGAGACTTGATGACTTTTAGACTGTCTGACTTTTCGACTGAGAATTGATTATGCAACAATTCATCGCCAAAATCGGCAAGGGCCAGAAAGCCTCGAAAGACCTCACCTGGGAGGAGGCCAAGCAGGCCATGCGCCTGCTGATCGAGGGCCAGGCCACGCCGGTCCAAGTCGGGGCCTTCCTGCTGGCCATGCGGGTCAAAATGGAGTCGGTCACCGAGCTGGCCGCCTTTACCTCCGTGGCACGGGCCTATGTCCCTCCGTTGGCCGTGCCCAAACAACTCCCGCTGGTCGATCTGCCGACCTACGCCGGAAAGCAGGACACGTTTCACGCCTCGGTGGGCGCCGCCATCGTCGCGGCCTCGGCCGGCGCCGCCATCCTCATGCACGGCTACGAGGGCGTGCCGGACCGGCCCGGGACCGCCGTTGCCTTGGCCAAGCTGGGTATTCCGACCGATCTTGCGCCCAAGCAGGTGGTTGAGGAACTGACCGCCAAGGGATTCGCCTATCTCGACATTGCCATCTACCATCCGCCGGTGGGACGCTTCCTGGACCTGCGGCGCGAGCTGGGCGTGCGGAGTTTTTTCCACCCCGTCGCCAAACTGCTGAACCCGGCCCGCGCCCAATCGCAAGTCATCGGCCTCACCCATCCGCCGTATTTCGAGAAAATGGCCGAGGCGCTCAAGATGCTCGGATGCGGCCGCGCCGCCCTCGTGCGGGGCGTGGAGGGCGATCCGGAACTGTCGATCGCCGCGGCCACCAAACTGCTCGAAATCCGCGAGGAGCGCGTCATCCCCTTGCTGCTCCAGCCCAAGGATTTCGGCCTGCCGCTCGGGTCCTTGCAAGCGATGGCCGCCTTCCCTCCCTCCGAAGGGGAGCAAGAAGCCGCGCTGCTCCGGCGCATCCTCCGCAACCAAATGCGCGGCGGTCAGCATGACTGGGTGGTCCTCAACGCCGCCCTGTTGCTCTATGCAGCCGGCAAAGCCCCCTCCATCTCAGCCGGTGTGCCGATGGCCCAGCAGGCCATCGAGTCGGGAGCGGCTGCGCGCAAGCTGGAGGAATTGTCCGGAAGCCATCAGCTATCAGCCATCAGCACCGAGGCACGCGCATGAAACATCTGCGTCAGCTCGAAGATCAGAGCGTCTACATTTTCCGGGAAGCCTACAAAAACTTCGACAACCTGGCCATGCTCTGGTCCATGGGCAAGGACTCCACGGTCCTCCTGTGGCTGGCCCGCAAGGCCTTCTTCGGCCACGTGCCGTTTCCGCTGCTCCACGTGGACACCAGCTACAAGATCCCCGCCATGATCGAGTACCGCGACCGGCTGGCCCGCGAGTGGCGCTTGAACCTCGTGGTCGGCCAGAACAAGAAGGCGCTGGCGGAGGGGATGAACCCCTCGATGGGACGCGTGGCCTGCTGCACGGCCCTCAAGACCACCGCGCTGAAAAACCTGGTGGAGGAAAAGGGCTACACCGGCATCATCCTGGGCGTCCGGGCCGACGAGGAAGGCACCAGGGCCAAGGAGCGCTACTTTTCGCCTCGCGACAAAAACAACGAGTGGGACTTCCGCGAACAGCCGCCGGAACTCTGGGACCAGTTCAAGACGACCTTCCCGGCCGGCACCCATATCCGGATCCATCCCCTGCTGGACTGGACCGAGATCAACATCTGGGAATACATCAAGCTGGAGAACATCCCCTTCATGGACCTCTACCTGGACCAGGGGGACGGGACCCGCTACCGCAGCCTGGGCTGCGCGCCCTGCACCACGCCGATCAAGTCCACC
>VGXD01000221.1 GCA_016873525.1 Nitrospira sp.
CGGCGCTGGTTGTCGGCGGGCTTGCGCTGACCGCCTGTCAAGGCGGATCGCCCCTCGAAGCGGGCGAGGGACCGGCCGCACAGGAACAACCGGCCCAACCGAACCGAAAGCAAGCGACCAATGCGGAATCCCTCCGGGCTCGGTACGCCGCTCTCAAACGGCAATTGGAACAACTCGCGCCGGACAGTCCCTACATCGTCGTCGATACCGCGCGGAACCTGCTCGTCGTCAAGCGTCGCCAAGACGTCTTGCTGACGGCGATCGCCTCGACCGGCAGCGGGACCATTCTGGACCATCCCGACCGTCCCGGGACGCAGTGGGTCTTCGACACGCCTCGGGGCGAGTTCAAGATCCAATCGAGGCTGACGAACCCGGTCTGGGTGAAGCCGGACTGGGCCTTCCTCGAAGAAGGCCGGGAAGTGCCGAAGGACCAGGCGGAGCGGCTGGAGCCGGGGATTTTGGGCGAGTATGCCTTGGGCTTCGGCAAGGGCTACTTCATCCACGGCACCCTCTATACGAGACTCTTGGGGAAGAACGTGACCCATGGGTGTATCCGCTTGAGCGACGAAGATCTCCGAACGGTGCATCGGCTGTCGAAGGTCGGGACTCAGGTCATGATCTTTTAAGGCGCGCCGTTCACCCTGACGGATACCCGGTTTTCGGAGATCAGCCATCCTGCCACGACAAAGATTCCATCTGACGGTCGCCCGCCACGTCCTGGACGCCATCGTCACGGGACTCGTTCTGTTCAGCCTTGCGGTGAGCGCCCCTGCCCTTGCGGCAGAGCCATCTTCCACGGGCAATCCAGGCCGGGTCGAGCCGAATGACCTGGAATCGCTTCGCGAGGCCAATCGTCTCTTGGAAGAAGAAATCAAGCTGGCCTCCCGCCCACAACTGTACATGCTGCTGGACTTGGGCGAAAAGGTTCTCCTGGTCAAGGGACGTGGAGTCGAGTTGCATCGTTTTGCCATCGATGCCTGGTGCCTGTCAGGAGAGAAGTCGATTGCCGGGCTATATCGACTGCATGCCAGGCCCATCGTGTCTCGCCCCAAGGCCGTCCCTGGCCACGACCCTTCCCTGGAGCCGATCAACGTGCAGGATATGCCGGCCGAATATATGCTGGTGTACGACCCGGGTTTATTCCTGGCCGTTGCGCCGACGCTGCGCGCGCAACCATGGCTCTGGGCCAGGAGTCTGTTGCGTGAATGGTGGACGCGACTCGGCATGTGGATCCGCTTTGCCGCCGAAGGGGATCCCCTGTCGGTTGCCCCCACCCTTCGCCTCACAGTCTCGCCGGATGCCGCACGGTCCCTTGCTTGGACCGTGACCGATGGGATGCCGCTGCTGGTCGGTAAGACCGCCCTTCCGTAAACGCGGACTCGTGGATGAAGCATCCCGTGGCAAGTCCGGTTTTTGCCCGGCTGTCCGCTTGCCGCTTGGACGCCAAGCCGATTGCCTTTTGTGGTCTGCCCGCCTAAGATACGGACTCGATTCCAAGTGATCACACGGGAGTCCGGCGTCCTAGCATGAAGCCGGTTCATGGGAGGTAGGAGGATGTTGGACAACAGACTCAAGGCCTATCTGGGGCCCTTGCAGACCGATGTGACGGCGGCCCTCGATGAGATGGCGGCGGCACGGGTGGTATCCAGGCTCTGGGCCAGGGACCATAGGCTCTGGAAACCTGACCCGACGGAGATCACGAATCGGCTGGGCTGGCTGACGGTGGCCGAGCAGATGCGGGACCACGTCGGATCGTTAAAAGCTTTTGCGCGATCCGTGCTGGAGGAGGGCTATACCCACGTGGTGCTGCTTGGGATGGGAGGCAGCAGCCTGGGTCCCGAGGTGCTGCGTTGCACCTTTGGGTCAGCCCGTGGGTTTCCCCGCCTCTTCGTGTTGGACTCCACGGTGCCATCCGTCGTGAGCGAGGTTACGAAAGCGATCCGTCCAGCCACGACCCTCTTCATCCTGGCCAGCAAGTCCGGCGGCACCATCGAAGTTATGTCGCTCTTCGCCCACTTCCGGGCCTTGGTCGAGAAGGCTCGAGGCAACCAAGGGGGGAAGCAGTTTATTGCCATTACGGACCCTGACACAGGCTTGGCTGCCCTGGCACGGGAGCGCGGGTTCCGGACCATTTTCACGAATCAACCGGACATCGGCGGACGGTACTCCGTCCTCTCCCATTTCGGCCTCGTGCCGGCTGCGTTGCTGGGGGTGGATCTGGACACCTTGACTGCGCGCGCGGTCGAGATGGCCAACACCTGCGGTCCGGATCGACCGCTTCAGGCCAACCCCGGCGCTCAACTGGGGGCGATCATGGGGATGCTCGGGCGATCGGGGCGGGACAAGGTCACGTTGATCGCGTCACCGAAAGTGAAGACGTTCGGTCTCTGGGCGGAACAGTTACTGGCCGAGAGCACAGGCAAAGAAGGCAAGGGGCTTATTCCGATCGCCGAAGAGCCGCTGGCGTCACCGGCTGCCTATGGGCAAGACCGATTGTTCGTCTATCTGAGGCTGAACGGGGATGCCAATAATGGGACCGACCGTCACGTCAAGGCTCTGGAACGAGCCGGCCACCCGGTGGTCCAGTTGACGCTGCGGGACCGCTACGACTTGGCCGGTCAATTTTTCCTCTGGGAGTTCGCCACGGCCGTGGCCGGCCGTCTGCTGGGCATCCATCCCTTCGATCAACCCAACGTCCAAGAAAGCAAAGAGAACACAAAACGGATTCTGGACGAGGTCCGCCTCACAGGCCGAATGCCATCCGTGCCGATGGAACGGACATTGGCCGATCTGCTGAAGCAGGCCGGGCCCGGCAACTACCTGGCCATCCTGGCCTATCTGCGTCCGACGGCGCAGGCCGATGCAGCGCTCAAGGCGCTTCGCCGAAGACTGCTGCTCAAGTACCGATTGCCCACGACATCGGGCTACGGGCCCCGCTATCTCCATTCGACCGGGCAACTGCACAAGGGCGGGCCTGCGACCGGCCTGTTCCTCGAATTGGTGGAGGACATGACGCCCAAGCTCGATGTCCCTGGCGCACCCTATACGTTCGGTGTCCTGGCCGAGGCACAGTCGGTGGGAGACCTGCAATCGCTTCAGTCCCATCGCCGGCCGGTCGTTCGCGTCAGACTTGGACGGAATCCCTTGGAGAAAATCAAAGCCCTGGCCCGTACGACCAGTCCGGCCAAGACCACCCGTCGTCGTCCGAGCCAGACGACCAAGAAGGCGGCGGCCAAGCGGGCATCGAAGCGATGAGCAGCGCGCCAGAACTTCGGATGGTGGATGACAGCACGGAGCTGGCGCGTGAGGCGGCGGAACTCTTCGTCTGGCTCGGCAGGGAGGCCATCAAGGCCGGCGGGCGTTTTTGCGTGGCCCTCTCCGGTGGGTCCACGCCGAGAGCGCTCCATGGCATCTTGGCGGGAGCGGCTTTCTCCGAGCAGCTCGATTGGCGGCGGGTGAGTTTTTTCTTTGGGGATGAGCGCTGCGTTCCGCCGGACCATCCGGAGAGCAACTTTGCGATGGCCGAGGAAACGCTGTTCCGGCCGCTGAAGATTGCGCCGGGGCAAATCCATCGCATGAGGGGAGAAGCGGACCCGGACGAAGCCGCTCGCGCCTATGAGATGGCGGTGTGCGAGCAGTTCGGAGTCCAGCCGCCGGTCTGGCCGAGTTTCGACCTGGTCCTGCTTGGCCTGGGGGAGGACGGCCATACGGCCTCGCTGTTTCCCGGGACCTCCGCGTTGGAAGAACGGACCAGGATGGTGGTGCCAACCCAGTCGCCGAAGGGGATCAA
>VGXD01000222.1 GCA_016873525.1 Nitrospira sp.
TTCTTCGGGAAAATGCTCCCGAATCCGCTCCCATTGGTCGTCGCGCAACCGCAGCATGAACGGATGTATACGTATCCCAGGTCACGCTGTCAATGATTTTGAGATAGGTTCTAGTCATGACCCATGGCAAATAGCGAATGGCTGATGGCTAAAGCTCAGAGTTGATAGTAATAGCTCATTGCGATAGCTCTTGCCATCAGCTATCAGCCATAAGCTCTTTGCTATTCTTATTCTTATTGGCCCACGTACCAGCCGATCCCATACCGTTCCAGAAAACTGGTGATCATGGTCAGCGAGTTGGCGTAGATCATAACACCGACCACGACCAAAAACACGCCGCTCACGGTCGTCACGCCCCACAAATACGCGCGCACTTGTTTGAAGTAGCCGAGGAAACGATCCACGCACAACGCGGTCAGGAACAACGGCAGCCCCAGCCCCAGCGAATAGGAGGTGAGGAGCGCGACGCCGTCCGTCAAGGCTTCGCTCGTGCTGGCATAGAGCAAAATGGTGCCCAGCACGGGCCCCACGCAGGGCGTCCAGCCCGCCGCAAAGGCCACGCCGATGAGGAACGAGCCCAGGTACCCGGCCGGGCGGCTCTTGAAGTGCAGCCGCTTTTCGGTTTGCAGGAAATTGAGCTTCAGCACGCCCAGCAAATAGAGTCCGAAGATCACGATCAGAATCCCGCCGATCTTCCGCAGGTGTTCCTGATACGTGATCAGCACCTGCCCGATCAGCGTGGCCGAGGCGCCGAAGGCCACGAACACGGAGGAAAACCCGGCGATGAACAGCAGGGAGTTGACGATGATCGGCATCCGAAACTTCTGCCGCTCCGTCGCGTCGGACAACTGGTCCAAGGACAGGCCGGTAATGTACGAGATGTAGGACGGAACCAGCGGCAACACGCAGGGGGACACGAAGGACAAGAGTCCGGCCGAAAAGGCCGCCAGGAGGGAGATCTGGTGGATGGATTCGGTCATCGTGCTAGGGCGCCTTCATGAGCGTGCGAATGAGTTCCCGCCCCTGCGGACTTTGCCAGTCCCGCGCGCCGAAGATCCGGTGCGTGATGATCCCATGCCGGTCCACCAGAAACGTCATCGGCAAGGTCCTGGCCCCATAGACAACTCCCACGCGGAAGTCCGAGTCGTGCAGAATCGGAAAGGTCAGCCCCATTTCATCCCGAAAGGGCCTGGTCACCGCCACGCCCTGCTGATCGGTCGAGACCGCCAGAATCTCGAAGTCCTTCCGGTCGAATTCCCGGTAGAGCACTTCCATGCCCGGCATTTCGACGCGGCAGGGCCCGCACCAGGTCGCCCAGAAATTGATGAGCACCACCTTGCCGCGATAGTCCGACAAGGTCAGCGGCGTGCCGCGCAGGTCCCGGAGTTGAAAATTCGGCGCGGCGGAACCGACCCTGAGGCCCGGTCGTTCCTGGATCTGCGCCTGGACCGGGGACGGATCGGAAGCGGGGGCCGAGTCGCCGGGAGCGGCATCGCAGCCGACTGCCGCCAGCAGGACGGTTCCGAACACACCCCTCCGCGCCAGGCCGAAGACACGCCCGATCGTCATCGCGCGTCCCTCACGAAGCCGGAGATGCGCCCTGCGCGGATGCGGCTCCGGCTTTCAGCAACCCCGTGATGGTCTGCAAATTGTCGAGGATGGTCCAATCCTTGGGCCCGATGACTTTTTCCCGGAGAATCCCCTGCTGGTCGATGATGTAGGTCTCGGGCACCCCCATCAACTTATAGAGCTTGTCCGTCTGCCCCCAGGAATCCACCAAGACGGGAAACGTGAGCCCCAGACTCTTGACGAAGGGCGGGATATCTTTTTTCGTCGTGACCCGGTCGATGCTGACCGCCAAGACGACCAGCCCGTCCCGCTCGAAGTTCTTGTACAGGACCTCCATGGAGGGCATCTCTTCGCGGCAGGGCTTGCACCAGGTCGCCCAAAAATTCAGAAACACCACCTTGCCGCGATAGTCCGACAGGCGGACGGTTTTCTTCTCGTCCAAATCCGGCAGGACGATGTCGGGCGCCGGCTTCCCCACCGTGAGCGGCTCGTACTTCGCGCTCTGCATCCAGACCACGCCAAAGGCCAGGGCCAGGACAGCGACAGACGCCAAGCCGATGAGGAGGCGCGAAACCGTTCTCGGCGGCGCCTGTTGTGTAGTACTTGTGTTGGATTCTTCGGTCATTTTTCAACCAAGAACGTATTTCGTATCTCGTCGCTTGTATCTCGCAAGCTAAACGGGCTTCGCAGTCTCACGAACCGCGCACGACGAGATAGAACAACGTCGTTCACGCGTAGGCGTGCAATCCGGACAGGAGAAAGTTCACGCCCCAGAAACAGAAGATCACCATCAGGAAACCGAACACGGCATAGATGGCCGCCCGATGGCCCTCCCAGCCATGCGTCATACGCGCATGGATATAGGCGCCGTAAATCAGCCAGACGATCAAGGACCAGGTTTCCTTCGGGTCCCAGCTCCAGTACCCGCCCCAGGCGTAATTGGCCCACATCGCCCCCAGGATGATGCCGAAGGCGAGCAGGGGGAAGCCCACCATAATGGCCTTGTAGCCCAGTTCGTCGATCGTCTCCAGGTCGGGGAACGAGGCCACGACTCCGGAGGTCTTCCCGCGCCGCTCGGCGCGCTCCTTTATCAGGTACATGAGCCCCAACCCGCCGGCCATCGCAAAGGCCGCATAGCTGGTGAGCGTGACGGACACGTGGATGTAGATCCAATAACTGTTCAGCGCCGGCACGAGCGGCTCGGCGGTCTGATAGCGATAGGGCAGCAACGAAGCGGCCCCCATCGCGATGAACCCGATGCCGACCACGAAGGCGCCGATCGCCTTGATGCGATACCGCATCTCCAGCAGGACGTAGCCGAGGATGATGGCCCAGGACACGTAGGCCATGGCCTCGAACTGGTTGGACCAGGGGGCAAAGGTGCCCGAAACCTGCATCCGCTCATAGGCCCGCGTCAGCAAGGCCAGGGTGTTGACCACCCAGCCAAAGACGGTCACGATCGTGGCCACCTGGCCGATCTGGGCCGCCCAGCCGCCGTCCTCGGCCATGCCGGAGGGATGGCCGGCCGCAGCCAGTTGCAGGCCTGGCCGCTTGGCAAGGACGTAGCCCACGTAGAGCAGCAACGCCGCCAGGTAGAGCCAGAACGTCATATCGAACAGAAATAGCGACCGAATCATATATCCCTCCTCGTGGCTCGTCGCGCGTATCTCGTGAAGCGTACCACTTCTGTCACGCTTCACGCTTCACGAACGACGCTTCACGTTTCTAGCGTCTTAATCCGCTCCGTCAGCTTTCGGAACTCCTTCTGAAAGTCGATCTGGCTCTTGTGCGTGTTGCCCCCGATGTGGACCGTCACGCCGCCTTCGTTGGGGATCACCTTGGCCCAGAGCCGCCGATGGTAAATGAACGACGACAGGGTGATGCCGACCACGATCATGGTGGAGCCGATCCACACGATATTGACGCCGGGGTCCTTGGTGATCTGCAGCCCGGTGAATTTTTTGGCTTGGTAGCCGACCAGCTCGAACCGGTACTTCGAGCCCTGGATTTCGAAGAGGTCCGGGTACTGGTAGAAAATCCAGGGCGTCGTCTGCACCAGCGCCGCCTTCGCGCTCGGCTGTTCCGTGATCGCCAGCTTGATGGCCGGGTTGGTGTGCTCCACCGTCTTGGAATAGACCTTCTTGGCCGTGGAGTCGAACCCGAAGTCCGCCACGAAATCGGTCATGGAGAGTTTGA
>VGXD01000223.1 GCA_016873525.1 Nitrospira sp.
CTGCTCGGAGAGGTCAGGACGGTCAAGGAGATGATCGACGAGAAGATGGCCAGCCGAGGCCATGAGAACCGGAACGTCAAGCTGGGAACCGGGGGCATCCGCGAGATCGAATTCCTCGTGCAGGCGGTCCAGGTGCTCTGCGGGAGCAAGCAAGCCGGTATCCTGGATCGGAGCACAATGGGCGCCCTGTCACGGTTCAAAAAATCCGGGCTTCTGGCCGCTGCCACCGAGGCCAAGTTGGCCAGAGCCTATCTCTTCCTGCGCGACGTGGAGCACAAGCTGCAAATGGTCCATGATCTTCAGACCCATGCCTTGCCGGACCAGGGAGAGGAACTGACTCGTTGCGCGATTCGAATGGGCTATCCGTCCCGCGATCGGCGGGCGGCGATGAAGCGGTTCGCCGAGGACTACCGCCGGCATACCAGGCTCGTTCACCAGACCTTTCAGAGCCTCTTCTACAAGCCGGCACGATCCCCATTGCTGCGGGCCGCGCTTCGGAAGCGCTGAAAGAGTAGCCGGGGCCGCGAGACTTGCTCCGCTGGAAGACAGAGGCGCAAGGATCGCTCGACGCTCCGTAGCGGCTGGCGCCTGAACTCGCTGCGTCCCGGCTCAGCCGAACGCAGCCTCGAACAGCAGGCGCCACGAGACGCCGCAATTTCCGCTGAGCGATTCACCCTGCCCTCTGATGTCGCTCCTCAAGCCTCGCCGCCCCGGTTACCTAATCTAAGTCGGTTAATTCGACCTTGCTTGTTGTTGAGACATCAGGGCCTGCTTCCCGTGTCTCCCTCTTAACCTGAGCTGGCTGGTTATGACAGATGCTTTACTGCGGCAACACAGGGAAAGGTTGTTTCGGGGTTTCTGAAGACGATGGCCGGCGTTGAGTGAAGAATGCTCCCCATGTCGGTTTTTGCGATGTCTTCACAGCGCAATACAATAGCTGCGAGATGTCTTTGGCTAAACAGCTTGGTGATCACGTGCTTCATTCCCTCGGATTCAGCGAACACGTTCGGGTCCCGTACGGCGCTGAATTTAACGACAGCGACACCTGCTCGATCTGGTGAGAGCTGCGTGGCGACCTTGTCCTTGAGCGTTTTGTAGACGTAGTCGCGTAACTCGTCTGGGGTCTTGCGTGGACTACGACATCTGAAGGCGACGGGGTCGAATCCTGATTTGCCGTCACTCTTAGATACGAGGAAACTCACTTCCGGATGCTGCTGTTCGCGTGCAAGTTCTGTGAGTCCCGCGCTTGTAAGCTTGTGACTCGGAGAAGGCTTAAGCCCCAGCGTCAAAATAACACCTCCGTCGAGCTGAACAGTTGTCTGACTTGCGTCGAGAGCATCAGTCAATGTCTTCCGCCACTGGCTCATGCGGTCAGGATCAAAGCGAAACTCCTCTGAGAACTCAACCTTCACCTCACCCCAAAGGTTGCGTGCCAGCAGTACTTTGTAAATGGTGTCACAGACGTCTGCCATTGCTGCGGCTTTAACGTGGTTGCTTACGTCCCAACTAAATCGACGGCACTCGACGTCAAAGTCAAGGCCGCCGCCTCGAACTCGGAACTCCGGACATTTTTCGTGCCTTAGCGAGTACCATTGAATATCGAACCCTTCCAAGTAGTAGTGCCATGCCGTACAGATTTCAACGAGGAAATCGTTGTGTTGCTCCGTGAGAAGGTCCTGGCGATATTTCGCTTTGACTTCGTCTGGCATGCAGTGATGTAAGGAAGAAATCATCATTGCATCGCCAGCCATTTCTCGAATTGGTACGGGCCACTCGGTCGGCATGTGGACGCCTTTGTTTGTAATGCGATCGTAAAGGCGAAGCGCGAAGAGCCACGGACGACGCTGGTGTGCCCAGTATCTGTAGCAACGACCGTGATGCATGAGATCCTTGTCAAGATTGGCTTGTGCCTTGGCAAGCGCCTCATGGCACAGAAATCTCTTGAGTTTTTCGATGTACTTGGGAATCTCCGAGTCCTTGATTGCGTTGCTGCGTCGGATGAGTGCGCGATCCTGGATGGACATAATTGCCAAGGAATAGAGTGGAAATGACGTCTAATACTCCTGATGCAATGTAGATAGTATAGGCCTGGCGCAGTTTTCTGCCAACGGGGTGTTGTTTGTTAATTTCAGCCGGGGACGGGGGACGCGCGGAGCGTCATCAGAGCCTCGTGGCAAACCGCACAGTGGAGCGGCGGCGTCCCGGAGGGTGGCGCTGACTGTTTGAAGCGGCATTCGCGCAACGCGCCCAATGCCGCAAGTTTCAACGCCAAGCCGGCGCGGAGCGTTGTGCGGTCCACGCGGCTCTGTTTTCGAGCGAACGCGGCTCCCGGCCACGGCTGCCTTCTCCTAGTGCCTACAAAAAACAAACAGGCCGGGTGGCGAAAGCCACCCGGCCCGTTCTGAGCCATCGGCTATACGCCATTAGCTCTTTGGCTTAGTACATGCCCTCCATGCCGTGGCTGTGGCCGCCGCCTGGCATGGCCGGTTCCTTCTTCTCTTCCGGAATCTCGGTGATCATGACCTCGGTGGTGAGCATCAAGCCCGCCACGCTGGCCGCGTTCTGCAGGGCGCAGCGCGTGACCTTGGTCGGGTCGATGATCCCGGCCTTGATCATGTCCACGTACTGCTCGTTGGCCGCGTTGAAGCCGAAGGACGCGTTCTTCTCCTGGCGGACCTTGTCCACCACGACCGATCCTTCCATGCCTGCGTTGCCGACGATCTGACGGATCGGCTCTTCCAGCGCGCGCTTGACGATGGTCACGCCCACCATCTGCTCGGCCGGCACGTCCTTCAGGTTGTCCAGCGCGGACACGCAGCGCAACAGCGCCACGCCGCCGCCGGGGACGATGCCCTCTTCAACCGCCGCCTTGGTGGCGTGCAGCGCGTCTTCGACGCGGGCCTTCTTCTCCTTCATCTCGGTCTCGGTCGCAGCGCCCACGTTGATGACCGCCACGCCGCCCACGATCTTGGCCAGGCGCTCCTGGAGCTTCTCCCGGTCGTAGTCGCTGGTGGTCTCTTCGATCTGGGCCTTGATCTGCTTGACGCGGCCTTCGATCTTCTTGGGGTCGCCGTAGCCTTCCACGATCGTGGTGTTGTCCTTGTCGATCGTGACCCGCTTGGCGCGGCCCAGATCCGTGAGCTTGATGTTCTCGAGCTTCAGGCCCAGCTCTTCCGAGATCACCTGGCCGCCGGTCAGGATCGCGATGTCCTCCAGCATGGCCTTGCGGCGATCGCCGAAGCCAGGGGCCTTCACGGCCGCCACGTTCAGAGTGCCGCGCAGCTTGTTCACCACCAGGGTGGCCAAGGCTTCGCCTTCCACTTCCTCGGCGAGGAGCACCAGCGGCTTGCCCATCTTGGCAACCTGCTCCAGGAGGGGCAGGAGGTCCTTCATGCCGCTGATCTTCTTCTCATGGATGAGGATGAAGGGTTCTTCGAGGGAGGCTTCCATCCGCTCGGCGTTGGTGACGAAGTAGGGGGAGGTGTAACCGCGATCGAACTGCATGCCCTCGACCACGTCCAGCGAAGTGGACATGGACTTGGCTTCTTCGACCGTGATGACGCCGTCCTTGCCGACCTTCTCCATCGCCTCGGCGATCAGGTCGCCGATGGTCTTGTCGTTGTTGGCCGAGATGGTCCCGACCTGCGAGATCTCGGTCTTGGCCTGGCAGGGCTTGCTGAGCTTCTTGAGTTCCTGGATCACGACTTCGACCGCGCGATCGATTCCGCGCTTGATCTCCATCGGATTGCCG
>VGXD01000224.1 GCA_016873525.1 Nitrospira sp.
TCCCCCGTGGTCCCGCCGGTGATCACGCCGGCGGCGTCGAGCAACTCCCCATCCAGGGTGACCAGCGTCGGCCCGTCCGGCGCGGACCACAAGGCTTGCTCCCAGAGAGCGACGGCAACCTCCAGCGACTGCACGACCACGACGGTCTCCAGCAGGCACGACAAGACCTCCGGCGAATCCTCCGCCGCGCGGACGAGGTCCACGGCCCGCCCCAACACTCCGGGCCCGTTCTTCAGCGCCGGCCACCAGGCCTGGTCCTGTCCGGTCCGTGACCGGCCGGCCCATCGGGGGTGGACCGGCACGAAGGCGCCCCGCCCCAATCCCTTCTCCTTCAAAAACGCAATGGCCCCACGCGCCTGGGTGGGACCTTCCACCAGCCAGGCGCGGACCCGTTCGCCCAATACGGCTTCGATCGCGCGATCCATCCCGGCCGGCACCACCAGCCATTCGGCAACCGCCTCGCGGACGCCTTGACAGGCCGTGCGCAACGAGGTAGCTTCCTCCGCCCCGGCTCGGCCATAGCCCATCTCTTCTCGGATGACGCCCTGCAACGCCTGCAAACGCGACTCGTCCGCCGCCAAGGCTTCCTGCTTCCGGCTGATGAGGTGTTCGGTTTCACGCAGGCGCTCGTCCAGCCGCAGGCTCTCCTGCATCGACCGCTCGCGCTCCATCCGAAGATCGCTCAGCCGCTGCTCGCCTTCCTCCCGGCCGCGGACGGCCGACTGAAACCGCTCCACCGTCGCCGCGCGCTGCGATTCGACCTCGGCCTGTTCGGTGACGAGGCGTCCGGCTCGGCGGGCCATGTCGTCCCGCCTGGCCTCCCGGCTCGACACCGCGCTCTCTTCGCCGGTCACGCGCCTGGCGCAATCCAGGCTGTCCCGCCGCGCCCGCTCCGCCTCCTCCGCCGCCGTCCCTCGGCGCCGCGTCAAGACTTCCACGGCTTGTTCCAATTCCGACAGGGCGGCAGCCTGCACGTCGATCTGAGCCTCGGCTCGCGCGAGCTGCTCGCGCAACTCCGTCATCGCCACAACCGCCTGCGCGCCCTCCCGCTGTAACCGGGCCGATTCCTCCACGGATTGGGCGCGCTGTTGCTCGTACTGCCCCAGCCTGGTCCGCTCCACCTCGGCCGCCGTCACGGCTTGCGCCTGTTGGCGCTCCACCTGTGTCAATAATTCCCGGATACGCGCGACCGCCTGGTCGCACTCGGTCATCCGGAGCCGCACGTCCTCCAACTCGCAGCTCAATCGCGCCTGCTCGGCCATCCGGCCAGACTCCGTGCCCTCCAAGTCCGCCAACTCCCGCTCCACAACGATCTGTTGGTCGAGCCGCGCGCGATAATCTCCGATCAACAGCCGAATCTCCAGCGCCTTGCCCTCCTGCTGAAGGTTCTGGTAGGCGCGCGCCTGCCTGGCCTGACGCTCGAGCGAATTCAGTTGCCGATGCACTTCCGCCACGATGTCACGCACCCGCAGGAGGTTTTGATGGGTGGCATCCAGCTTGCGCAGCGCCTCGGCCTTCTGCTTCTTGTACCGCACGATGCCGGCGGTTTCCTCGATCAGCTCGCGCCGGTCCTGCGGCGAGGCGTTCAAAATCTGCTCGATGCGGCCCTGTTCAATCACCGTATGGCCCTTGGTGCCGGCCCTCGTGTCCAAGAGGAGGCTCCGCACATCTTTCAACCGGCACGGCGTCTTATTGATCAGGTATTCGCTGTCCCCGTTCCGGTACAGCCGGCGCGTAATCATCACCTCGTCATACTCGCCGAGCTGGGCCGACAACGGAGGAATCCCTTCCAGCTTCTGGTCCGCAAACCCGCTCATCACCAGCGAGACCTCCGCCATGCCAAGCGGCTTCCGGCTTTCGGTCCCGTTGAAAATCACATCCTCCATCCGCTCGCTGCGGAGCGTCTTGGTGCTCTGCTCCCCCAGGACCCACAGGATGGCATCCAGCACGTTGCTTTTCCCCGCTCCATTGGGCCCCACCACCGCGGTCACCCCTCGCGGGAAATCGATTTTGCCTTCGGCGAAGGACTTAAACCCCGTCAACTCCAAGGATTTAAGGTGCATGCTCCCCCCTCTTCATAAGAGCCCGTGCGTCGCCATCAGTTGCCCCCTGCCTGCTTCACGCGGAGCAATTTTGGTCCTTGTAACATAGCCTTGTGCGAAAATCAAAGAAAAACACAGCAGAAAGGGGGACAGTCAAATCCGTCCCCCAATATCTGGTAGGGCTTATGCCGGCTGTCAGAACAGACCTTGAGGCAGGGATACTCTAGTTGGAACTCTGGGAACCAGATTTAATCGTGACCAATTCCTTGGGAAGAAGGAATTCGACATCTTCTTCAACAAACGTCAGTTCTTCCACCTCGGCGGCGCCATACCCCTTCAGGTATTCCACCACTTCGGTCACCAAGACTTCAGGAGCGGAAGCCCCGGCTGAAATTCCGACCGCTCGGGCAGGCTTGACCCACTCGGGATTGATATCCTGGGAGGAGTCGATCAGGTAGGCGGGGATGCCGCACCGCTCCGCCAACTCCCGGAGCCGGTTCGAGTTGGAGCTGTTCGGCGAACCGATGACCAAAATCACATCCACCAGCTTGGCCAACGCCTTCACCGCATTCTGTCGGTTCTGCGTCGCGTAGCAAATATCTTCCTGGTGCGGGCCTTTGATGCCGGGAAACCGACGATTCAAAGCCGCCACGATGTCCCGACATTCATCCACGCTCAACGTCGTCTGCGTCACATAGGAGAGGTGTGCGGAGTTTTCGACCTGCAGCGTCTCCACATCGCTGACCGAGGAGACCAAGTGAAACTTGTCCGGCACCTGTCCCAAGGTCCCGATCACCTCGGGATGGCCGGCATGGCCGATCAGGATCAACTCATAGCCATGGGTATAGTCGCGATTGACCTCATTGTGCACCTTGATCACCAAAGGACAGGTGGCATCGATGACTTTCAGCCGGCGACGGTTGGCCTCCTCCCAAACTTCCTTGGCCACGCCGTGGGCGCTGAAGATCACGATCGCCCCGTCCGGCACTTCGCTCAGCTCCTCCACGAACACCGCCCCCTCATGCCGCAAGGAGTTGACGACATGGCGGCTGTGCACGATCTCGTGCCTGACGTAGATCGGCGCCCCGTAGGTCTTGATGGATAACTCCACAATGTCGATCGCCCGGTCGACACCAGCACAAAAGCCTCGCGGGTTGGCAAGATATATCTTCATCGCTAATCGTTCCTTGTGAAACGTGAGGCGCACTCTGAACAAACGGGCTTAACCATACGGCACAACAGGCCCTGCCGTCAACTGAATACCCTCACCAGATACAGAGTTTGGTGCACCCAACCGCCGAACGCTCGAACTAAGCGACGCGAGCTGATTTTGCGCGCCTCCGCGTTGAACGTGGGGTTAAAGGCCGCGAATGGTGCTCCGCATAGGCATCGAGGAGCCTGCGGATCATTCGCTGATATTGCGTGCGATGCTTCCGCGCCTCGCGCTTAAAGAACTCGACGCTTCGCTTGCTCAAGGCTATCGTGACTTTGCCCCCCTCGGCGCGAAAGACCAGGTCTTCCGGGCGCGGGAGAAAGTCAGGAACGACCTTGAGGCTCCCGAGAGGTTCGTCTGTGTACCTGATTTTCTCGCTCATAGGTTCGTTTCCCCTTGCGCCAGTATCCGGCACCGAAGATGCGGATCACGTCCTCGCGGTACGTGAACCGAACGGGCAAATTAGCCATACGATCATAAGGCTGGCCGGTGCGCG
>VGXD01000225.1 GCA_016873525.1 Nitrospira sp.
TTTCGCCCCTGGCCGGAGGGACCTCCCACCCGCCGACCGAGACGCTGGTCGCCGCGCTGCGCGATACGCCCTACGACACGGGATTGGACCTGACGCGCTTCGTGCCGATCGCCGAGCACTTCCGCACCGTCCGCCGCAAATACCGGCAGTTCGAAAGCGACTTCACCGGCGTGGACGCGGAAATTTTGACCTCGCAGATCCCCGGCGGCATGCTCTCCAATCTGGCCGCCCAGTTGGCCCAGCAGAACGCCGTGGACAAGATGCGGCAGGTGCTGGAGGAAGTGCCCCGCGTCCGCAAAGACATGGGCTACCCGCCGCTCGTCACCCCCAGCAGCCAGATCGTGGGCACCCAGGCCACGTTAAACGTGCTGACCGGCGAGCGCTACAAAGTCATCACGACCGAAACCAAGAACTACTTCCTGGGCCTCTACGGCAAAGCGCCGGGCCCGCTCAACAGCGACGTGATGGCCAGGGCCATCGGCAACGAGACGCCGATCACGAGCCGCCCGGCCGACCGGTTGGAGCCGGAACTGGAAGCGGCCAGGAAGGAAACGGCCGGCAAGGCCGCCTCCGAAGAAGACGTGCTGTCCTTCGCCCTCTTCCCCGCCATCGCGCGCGAGTTCTTCGACGAACGGGAGCAGGGCACCCTCGCGCAGCCGGCGCTGGAACCCATGCCGGAGAAGGGCCCGGCCGTCGCGCATGAATTGCACCTGGCGCCGGTGGAATTCAACGTCACGGTGCATGGCGAAACCTTCCACATCCAGGTCTCCGGCTCGGGCCGCAAGAGCGACGGGCGCAAACCCTACTACATCCGGGTGAACGACAAGCTCGAAGAAGTCTACCTGGAGCCCATTCAGGAAGTGCTGGCCGGCGTGCCGGAAGCGCAGGACCAGGGCAAGACCGGCAAACCCAAACGGCCCAAGCCCAGCAAGCCCGGCGATGTGGCCTCCCCCATGCCGGGACGGGTGGTCAAAGTCCTCGTCGCCAAGGGCGACGCCGTGAAAGCCGGGGACCCCGTGCTCGTCATCGAAGCCATGAAGATGGAGAGCCGCGTGCCGGCCCCCATCACCGGCACGGTCTCCGAAGTCCTGGTCAAAGAAGGCGACGACGTCAAGCCGGACGAGACCCTCGTGCAGTTGGCGTAGACGTGTTCCGTGACGTCCTACGTGTCCTCCTGCTCATCCTGTCCGCCCTGACGCTCCTCTTAAATTCCTGTATGACCGCGCCCGATGTGCCCCCCTGGTTCGACTCGTTCCAGCGCCTGCCGATCAAGACCGTCTCGGTGGGAGGGCACCGCATCGCCTACCTGGATGAAGGCGCCGGACCTCCCGTCATCCTGATCCACGGCTTTGCCGGCTCCATGTGGCAGTGGGAGTACCAACAGGCCGCGCTCTCGTCCTCGCACCGCCTGATCACGCTGGACCTCCTGGGCTCCGGCCTGTCCGACAAGCCCGATCTGGCCTATACCCCAACCGACCTCGTGGCCTTCTTCAAAGACTTCATGGACACCCTGGGCATCGACCGCGCCTCCCTGGTCGGCAACAGCCTGGGAGCGGGGCTGGCCATCGGCATGGCCCTGACCTATCCGGAGCGAGTGGATCGGCTGATCCTGATCGGCGGGTTCCCCGACCGAGTCGGCGAGAAACTGACCAGCCCCCTCATGCAACGCGCCATCGACACGAGCGCGCCGATCTGGCTGATCCGCCTCGGCAACTGGCTGGCCGGGCGCGGCGCCACCCAGTCCGTGCTCCAGGAACTCGTGTACGATCGCGCGCGCCTGACGCAGGCGGTCATCGAACGGTCCTACCGGAACCGCACACAAGGCGGCTTCATCGCCCCGGTCATGGCGGTCGCCAGAAACTTGCCGCTCTGGGAAGAGGGCTTCGCCACAAGGCTGGGAGCCATCAGCCGGCCGACCCTAATCGTATGGGGAGCGGAAGACCGCGTGTTCCCGCCGCAGGTGGGCCGCGACCTCCAGGCCTCCATCACCGGCTCGACCTTTCTGCTCATCCCCGAAGCGGGCCACATGCCCCAGTGGGAACGTCCGGACAAGGTCAATCCGGCCGTGTTGAAATTTTTGGAGTGAGAGGCGCGATGGGGCACGCCCTTGACAGGATGGAACCTCAGCCCCAATATAACGCCATCGCCTCGAAGGAGTCGTTTCAAACGATCCGATTCCGCCTCAACGCTAAGGAGGACCCCGTGAGACAACGGAACTATAGACTGGCCGCCATCGGCGCTGTCGTCGCCCTGGTTGGGATCGCCGGCTGCGCCTTCCTGGACTCCGGCGAGAGCCCCTTCATGTATCAAGACATCCCGGTCGCCAAGGGCAGCACGACGGCGGGCGAGGGGCACAGCGTGACGCTCAAGGGCAACGCGCTCCCTCTGGCCGGACCCGGCATCGCCGTGGGCGAATCCCTGCGGAACGTCACCGTCGCCAAGGGCGACCTCTCGCTCCTCAACATCGCGGACACGAAGGGCAAGGTGCGCATCATCAGCATCGTCCCCTCGTTGGACACCGCCGTCTGCGAGCAGCAGACGCATTACCTGAGCGAGAAAAACCAGGGGCTGGATCAGAGCGTGGAGCTGATCACCGTCAGCGTCGATACGCCCTTCGCCCAGGGCCGCTTCGCCAAGAAAGCCAAGATCGACAACATCACGTTTCTGTCCGACTTCCGAGGCGGGCTCTTCGGCATGGCCCACGGCTTGCTGGTCAAGGACCCGCACCTCCTGGCCCGCGCGGTCATGGTGGTGGACAAGAACAACGTCGTCCGCTACCTGCAAGTGACGCCGGAGCTGGCCCAGATGCCGGACCTGGACGCAGCCTTCAAAGCGGCGAATGAGCTGGCAGAGAAGAGCTGACGGCTGATGGCATATCGCCTAGGGCCTGAGGAAAATAACTGATGGATTCAAGGCGAAGAGCTGATCGCGCAGGACTGACGGATTTGGAGAAGAACTCTTACCATCGGCCATCTGCTATTAGCCGGGGTGCGCATGGCCCACTATGATTTGCTCGTCATCGGAAGCGGACCGGCCGGCCAGAAGGCCGCCATCCAGGCCGCCAAGCTCCGCAAGCGGGTGGCCATCATCGAAAAAGAGCCGGTGGTCGGCGGGGCCACCGTCAACACCGGCACGCTGCCCAGCAAAACGCTCAAGGACGCCATCTACTACCTGCACGGGTTCAAGCTCCGCGCCTTCCCCAACATCACCTACTCCCTGGGCAAAAGCCTGACTCTCCGCGATCTGATGACGCGGAAGGACCTCGTCATCAAAAAAGAAATCGAGATCATCACCAATCAGCTCGAGCGCAACGACATCGAGATCGTGCACGGCACCGCCTCCTTCGTGGACCCCCGCACCGTCCAGGTGCTCCAGCGCAACGGCCAAGTCCACACCCTCCAGGCCGACTTCATCGTGATCGCAACCGGCTCGCGCCCGCGCCGAGGAGACGGCATCCCCTTCGACGACCTGCACATCTGCGACTCGGACTCGATCCTCGCCACCGAGACCCTGCCCAAGACCCTGGTCGTGGTGGGCGGCGGCGTCATCGGCTGCGAGTACGCTTCGATGTTCGCCGCCTTCGGCATCAAAGTCACCTTGCTGGAACGGCGGAAGGAACTCCTCCGTTTCATGGACCAGGAGGTCGTCCAGGCCCTCATCTACCAAATGCGGTCCCACGGGGTCACGACCAAGCTGGGAGAGGATCTCGCCGAGGTCACGCTGGACGAGCGCGGCCGGGCCGTCGCCAA
>VGXD01000226.1 GCA_016873525.1 Nitrospira sp.
GGGAATGGTGGGGTACTTAAAAGACCCGGTCTCAGCCCAGGCCAATCCGCGAGTGACGGACCGACCCTTGGTCGTCAAGGCGATCAAAACCGACGGACCGAACAAGACGGATCTTGTGATCAGTAACGCCGATGCGCAGACTTTACACGGGATGAAAGAGCACCTCTCCTTCTTGGAGAAGGCCCGTGTGATGGTGGTGTTGGATTAGCCGCCGTGTCGCGTGGAAAGGAGATTATCGATGAACAAGATTAGCATGACATGGCAGGGGCTATTGCATACCCTGGCGGCAGTCTGTTTCCTCGGTTTGGCGGCCTGCGCGGAGGAGCCGGTGAAGCCGGAGGCGGCCCTGGACACGCCGGACCACCATTATTCGACGGGCATTCGGCTGTTCGCCAAAGAAGATTACGATGGGGCGATGAAAGAATTTGCGCGGGCCGTGGCCCTCGACCCGGACTATGCTCCGGGCCATGCGGGGATGGGGCTGGTCCATGGGCAGAAGCGGGCCTTCTCCCAGGCCTATGAGTCGCTCGACAAGGCCCGTGGCTTGCAGAAACCGCCCATGATCGTGGCGCAAATCATGAAGATCCGCGTGCTGACGATGGAGCGCAACGAGGACTGGCTGAAAGACGCCGAGTCGGAATACAGGGACGGGGCCAAGCGGGACCCGCAGAATGCGGCGCTGCATTATTACATGGGCTTGGCCTCCCGGATGGGCTTCGAATTCGACAAGGCCAGCGAGCATTTCAAGACGGTCTTGGACCTCAACAAAGACCTTGTCGGCGACGCGGACCGGGAGTGGAAGTTGGTGCAGAAGATCCAACGCGCGGCGCCGGGCACGAAGATCGGCAAGCAGATCGCGCTCATCGACAGGATCAGCCGCGCCGACGTGGCGGCCCTGTTCATCGAGGAGTTGGGGCTGGACCGACTGTATGAGAAACGAGGGAAGACGTTCGATTCTTCGTTCAAGGCGCCGGGACAATCGTTCCAGCCGGACAAGATCGTCGCCATGGAGCCGGCGACGGATATCGCGACGCATCCGCTGAAGGCCGACATCGACACGGTCGTGAAGCTCGGCGTGCGGGGCTTGGAACCCTCGCCGGACCATAAGTTCGAGCCGAGCAAACCGATCACCAAAGCGGAATATGCCACGATGCTCGAAGACATCATGGTCCGGATCACCAACGACGACAAGCTGGCGACGCAGTTCTTCGGGCAGAAATCGCCGTTTCCGGACGTGCGGCCGGATCTCTACTATTTCAACGCCGCTATGATCATGACCAGTCGGGGCATTCTTGAAGCGGATAAGGTCACCGGGGAGTTCGGCGCTGTCCAGCCCATCAGCGGCGCGGATGCCCTCCTGGCGATCAGGATGTTCAAGGAGTCTCTCAAAATCTGAGCGACCGACGCGGGAGGAATGACTGTGAAGAGACGTATGCGAGTGACAAGCGCCGGCCTCGCCCTGGCGGCATGGGCCGGTCTGGTGGGGCTGTTAGGGCAGGCCTGGGCGCAGGGCATGGGGCTAGATACGGTCGAACGGAGCAGCTCCGGATTGATCAACTGGACCGAGGGCTGGGTGCAATCCACGGGCTTGGGCGCGCCGCCCGAGAAGTCGTCGGGTCCCGGTCAGGCCAGGGCCATGGCCCAGCGGGCCGCCTATGCCGTGGCGGTCAGGAATCTCCTGGAGGCCGTCAAGGGGGTGCGTGTGGATTCCGCGACCCTTGTCGAAAATTACATCGTCACGAACGATGTGATCAAAACGCAGGTTACTGGATTTGTCCGGGGCGCCCAAGTCGTGAAGACCGACGTGCAGCCGGACGGGGGCGTGGAAGTCACGGTGCGGGTCCCCCTCTGGGGAGCGGATTCGTTGCTCAATGCCTTTGCGGCGGAAAAGGGGCTGCAGTCGAAGGATCTGCCGCCGGACTCCCCGGCCGGAGAAGGGGTCACAGGTCTCGTGATCGATGCGCGTGGATTGGGGGTCAAGCCAGCCTGTTTCCCCACCGTTGTGGATGACAAGGGCCAGGTGGTCTATGGGCCGGAGACCGTCGATAAGGCCGAGGCGGAGAAGAACGGGATGGTGCAATATCGCACGCTGCCCAAAGACGCTAAGATCTCATCGTGGTTCGGGGAGGAGGCCTATGTGATTCGGCCGGTCCAATTGTCTCCGATGCCCAGAGAGGGGCGTCGGCCGCTGAAGATCAAGGGCGCCGACAAGGCCGGATTGCTCAAGGCCAATATTATGATCAGCAGCGAGGATGCGCAGAAGATCCGGGGGGACGGGCAGATGAAGGGCGCGTTGGGACGCTCCCGGGTGGTTGTCGTGACCGATCCCTTGATCGGAGGGATGGAAGGGCGGCTGCCTGACGCGGCGCCGGAGACGGACACCGTGCTCGCCGCGCTGCCGAATGATTCCCGATAATGAGGGAGTGTCTATGCTGAGGCGGATTCGAGGACTCGGCCTTCTTCTGCTGGTGTGCGGGCTGCTGGGTGCGCCGGTTGCGGTTCAGGCTGACCCAGGAGGAGAGGCCGTTGAAACAGTGGGGCCTGGGACGGTTAACTGGACCACCGGCATCGTCACGGCGGTGGGCATCGGGTCGCCGCCTGAAAAACCGTCGAGTCCTGGGCAAGCCAGAGCCATGGCCGAGCGGGCTGCGTTCGCCGTCGCGATCCGGAATCTGCTCGAAGCCGTCAAGGGCATCCAGGTGGATTCGGCCACGTTGGTGGAGAGTTACGTTGTCAAAGATGATGTGATCAAGACCCGCGTGACCGGTCTGGTGAAGGGCGCACAAGTCATAAAGAAAGAAGTGCATCCGGATGGGGGCGTCGAGGTCACAGTCGGGGTGTCGCTCACCGGCGAACTGTTCGATGCCGTGGTCTCCAAAAGATTCGGCCGGAAGGTCCCCACTGGCGAACCGGCCACGCCGACCTTGCCGACGCCCAAGGCGTCGGAGCCGGCGCCGGCCCCAAAGATTCCCGCACCTCCCCCTCTGGCCGTGGGCGCTGTTGAAGTCTACACGGGGTTGCTGGTGGACGCCCGTGGCCTAGGACTCAGGCCGGCTTTGGCGCCGAGGCTCTTGGACGAGCAGGGCAAAGAGCTCTATGCCAGTGAAGTGCTGGATCGGAGCAAGGCGGTCGAGGCGGGGGTGGCCGGCTACGCCAAGGACATGGTGGCAGGGAGCCGTCAGGCTCGGGTGACGGACAAACCTCTGATCGTGAAGGGCGTCAAGGCCAGTGGAGACAAGGCAACGGATATCATGATCGTGGGGGAGGGCGTGAAGGCGATCCAGCAGTCGGAACCGGCGTCTCATTTCTTACAACATGGGCGGGTAGTGGTGGTCTATGACTGACCTGGGGGCAAAAGGCGGAAAGGGGCAGGCAGCTCGCAGCGTCAAGAAACCGGCCAGCTTCCAAGCCCGATTTGTTATCGCCTGCACACTGCTTTCTGCTGGCTGCTTTGGGGCAGCCGGTTGCGTCGCGTCCACCGAACAAGGCGCCATCGGGATGGCGCAGGGGGTCAAGCAGGCCGTCAGCTCAAAGTATAAGGTCGGCAGCCGTCTCAAGGATCAGCCGCCGCGCCTTGTGGCGGTGTTCCCCTTTGTCAATAAGACCGGGCACCAGGCCGAGGAAGAAGAAAAGGGGGCTGAGTACGTCGTCCGCACGGCGTTTGTGAACCACTTTACGACGCGCCGCTATGAAACCCAGCGCACGATCGTGACGGACCGGCTGCTCCAGGAAA
>VGXD01000227.1 GCA_016873525.1 Nitrospira sp.
TGTCCTGGTTCTATCTCTACCTTGTGAATGTGCGGGGGTTCGGTCTCTTGCGGGGCGCCTTCTACGCGACCGCTCCCTTCCTTGCGATGGCGCTCTTCTGTCCCCTGGGCGGCTGGGCGACCGATCGCTTGACTGCCCGTCGCGGGGCCAATCGAGGCCGTGCTTTGATCGGAGGCGCCGGCATGGCACTCGCCTCCCTCTCGATCGTGTTGGGCGCGCTCACCGATTCGCCCCTCCTAGCCATCGCCCTCCTGTCCCTGGGCGCCGGCTGGCTCTATTTCACCGTCGGGGCCTTTTGGTCTTCAACCGTGGACCTCTCCAAATCTCACGCCGGCACCCTCGCCGGGATTATGAACACCGGGGCGAATCTCGGCGGGAGCCTCTCTCCGACGCTGACTCCCTGGCTGGCCGAACAGGCCGGCTGGCCCGTTGCCCTGGGCGCCGCAGCAATGGCGGCCTTGCTCGGCGGCCTCCTCTGGATGAAGATCAAACCGGGAGACGGGCTGCGTCTCTCGTGAAGCGTCTGCAAGCGCATAGCTGACAAGCGGGCAAGCGACAAGTCCAGCTTAGTCATGTGTCTGCTTGCAACTTGTACTGGCGATGCGCGACGAGCGACGAACGACGAGATACGAAGACGAGAACCCCTTGCGAAAGCCGCTGCCCTGCTGCTAGATTGCACTCGTGGCCACGATGCAATTTCAAAAGAAGGACCCTCGGGCGGTGATCTCGACCAAGTTCGGGGACATGCTCGTGAAGTTTTACCCCGAGGACGCGCCGCGTCACGTGGAAAATTTCCTCACGCTCGCCAAGATGGGGTTCTACAATGGCCAGACCTTCCACCGCGTGGTTCCCGGGTTTATGATCCAGGGCGGCGATCCCTTGAGCAAGAATCCCGATCGGTTGCTCCATGGCACGGGCGGCCCAGGCTATTTTTTGAATCCGGAGCCCAACGACCGCCCGCACAAGCGCGGGGTCATCTCCATGGCCAAGATGCCGCGCGAGAGCAACAGCACGAGGGACTTCAACGACAATGGCTCGCAATTTTTCATTTGCGTGGTCGATTGCAGCGGGCTGGACCGGCGGTACACGGTCTTCGGCGAAATCTATCGCGGGCTGGATGTCATCGACAAGATCGTCAACCTCCCGCGCGACGAACAAGACAACCCCCTCGAGCCGGTCGAGATGACGATCACCGTAAAAGAATAGAGCCGATGGCGAATAGCCTCTAGCTGATGGCAAAAGAACGCATCAGAGCCCTCCCGCTATAAGCCATCGTCGATCAGCTCTTTTTCTCACCAGGTATGGGGTTGGCTATCAGGCCGCGCCTTTGCGGGGTTCTCGATGCAGCGCTTCGGCGACCGCCTGTGGATTGCGAGCGGCAACGCGCAAGAGCGCAAGAGCCGGACCGTCCGGAGTCCGGCGCCCCTGCTCCCAGTTGCGCAAGGTGGCTACACTCACGCCAATCATGAGGGCGAACTCGGTCTGTGACGCTCCGAGCTTGTTGCGGACGGACTTCACATCGGCCGGTCGAAAGGTGGTGATCCGAGTCGGCTTGAGCGCGCCCTGCCGAATCCGTCCGGCCTGCCTGACGCTCGAGAGCAGTTCTTGAAATGCCGCATCCTTCATGTGAATTCCTCCCGAACAAGCTGTCTGAGCACCTTCACCTGATCTGACGTTAGGTCCCCCTGCTCATTTTTGGCGTAGAGATAGAGCATGTAAAACGTGTCGCTCGACGGCTCCCAGTAGTAGATCAGGCGTAAGCCGCCTCGTTTTCCTCTCCCCTGCGCAGACCAGCGAAGCTTCCTCAGCCCTCCCGTGCCTTGGATGATCGGGCCTTGCTCAGGGCGAAGAGCAAGAGCCAATTGGAGTGCGCGATAGGTCTCATCGTCAAGATGACGCCGAAGGGCCACGGTGAAGACCGGGGTCTCGACAAAGCGCATGGGCCATTGTACGCCAATGACGCAGCCCACTGCAAGATCGTGCCGCCACAGCTTCAGCGGTGGATTCAGTCGGAATGTCTTCTAGTCGGGTATGGGGTTGGCTGCGTCCGCTCCTGCCACCGTGTCCCATCGACGCACCCACCAGCGATTGACGATGCCGTGGATGACAAAGGGATCGGCCTTCGCGAAGGCTTCGGCTGTAGCCGGAGAGTCGGCCTTAAAGAGGAGCACCGCAGCCCCATCGGTTGGATTGTCCAACGACCCGCCCAGAATCAGCTTGCCTCTCCTGACGGCTTCCTGCACATAGCTCAGGTGAGGCGCTTGGAGCGGTCCCTGACGGATCGAATAATCCGGCGCCTTCTCGTAGAACAACAGATAGTGCATCCCGCCCTTCATGACGCCGGCTCCGGCGGCGCGTCGTTCAGATAAGTCGGCAGTCCGTCAATGCTCTGGAGGTTGCGCTGGGTCCGATACTCCTCCAGCCGCTCCTCCCCCATCTTGCTCGACCAGTCAGGCAGCAAAGTCCGCTGGCCTTTGTATTTGTACAAGGGCACGGCAAATCCACAGGTGGACATGATCGATTCGATGTCCATCACGATGATCTGCCGTTCGCCAGGGATCGTCGGGAAGGAGGCGCGCAACTCTTGCCACTGGGGATCGCGGGGATGGACGACCCGACCTTTGCCGTAGAGGCGAAGGATCAGGGGCTTGTCCTCGAAGCTGCAGAACATGAGCGTCAGCCTCCCGTTCTCGGCCAGATGGGCTGCCGTCTCGTTCTCGCTGCCGGTCAAATCCAAATAGGCCACCTGCTTGTCGCTCAGGATGCGGAAGGTGTCCAGACCCTTGGGCGAGAGGTTGATGCGGCCCTCGTTCGGCGCCGAGGCGTTGAAGAACACATGTTGCGAAGCGATGAACTGTCTCAGCCCGTCGTTTAACTCTGTGAAGAACTTGGCCATACTAAGAGACCTCCGGGGAACAGCGAGGACAGGCTAATGTCTGTGATTCATCCGAAGTCACTGAACAGCCGTTTGTTAGGCTACACGCCGACTAACGTCCGAAGTACCTGTCAAGTCGAGCAATGCGCTGAGGCAAGTCCGTAATATCTGGTGGCAGTTCGAGCAATGTCTCAGCTCGCAAGAGTGTCTCTTTTGCCGACTCTAAGTTGGCATTGCGGTAGCGGTCGGGGTTACTCAGGGTGGCCGTATTGTCAATATCTTTGGGCCGCCAGCCGTCATGCTCGACGATGAAGCGCGCATCCTTATACGCTTCCTGCATCTTGGCGACGATCTGAGGCTGCCAGCATTGCCGTGCAAGCCAGTTCGCCGAAGTTGTGAAGAGAGTAACCACCACGACAAGGGCAGCCACTATTACGACTACCGTGCCGAAGTAGAAACGTGTCGACTTCTGACGTTTCTCCTTCGGCCAGTCAAAAATTTCAGAACCGAGCTCTATGAAAACCCCAATGAGAGCGAGTAAACTGAACACCCAGGCGTGAACCGACTCGATAATCCCCTGCTTGGTAATGAAAAGATTCTCGTCCCAAAAACTCAGATCGGTGCCGGGAACGGTCACCTTCGTAACCGTCACTATGATGCCTGCCGCTCCGATAAGCAAAGCGACGATTCTGATAGCTGTACGGTCCATATTTCCTACCGCCTAATTGATGAGTGCCAGGACATCGTTTACATGATTATGTGCCAACACATCGTTAACAATCTGCTCACGGTCTTGCCTGCGCGATCATTTGGCTCACGATGCATTCCTTTCCCAACACAAGGAGGA
>VGXD01000228.1 GCA_016873525.1 Nitrospira sp.
CCACCGGTTCCGGAATCACCTCGTCGATCACCCCCAGTTCCAGGAGATCGGTGGCCGTCATCTTTAACGCCGTGGCCGCATCGGGAGCTTTGGCCGGGTCGTCCCAGAGAATGGCGGCGCAGCCTTCCGGCGAGATGACCGAGTAGATCGCATGTTCCAGCATGAGCACCCGGTCGGCGACTCCCAGCGCCAGGGCGCCGCCGCTGCCGCCTTCCCCGATTACCACCGAGACAATGGGCACCCTCAATTGCGACATGACCAAAAGGTTGCGGGCGATGGCTTCGGCTTGTCCGCGTTCCTCGGCGCCGATGCCGGGGTAGGCCCCCGGCGTGTCGATAAAGGTCAGGATCGGGCGTTTGAATTTTTCGGCCAGCCGCATCAGGCGCAAGGCCTTCCGGTAGCCCTCGGGATTGGGCATGCCGAAGTTCCGTTGCATCCGTTCCTTGAGCGTCTTCCCTTTTTGATGGCCGAGCACCAGAACGGAGCGGTCGTTGAAGCGGGCGAATCCGCCCACGATGGCGCGGTCGTCGGCAAAGGCCCGGTCGCCGTGCAACTCGACGAAGTCGCGGCAGCAGGCTTGGATGTAGTCGAGCACCGAGGGCCGCTGGACGTGGCGGGCGATCTGGGCCCGCTGCCAGGGGGTCAGCTTCGCGTAGAGGTCGGTTTCGACTTGCGCCAAGCGGGTCTTGAGCTTGCGGATCTCGTCCTGCACGGACGAACGAGACGAGCCGGATCCCGCCAGCTTCTCGATGCGATCCTCGATCTCGCGGATCGGCTTTTCAAAGTCCAGGTAATCTTTCATCGCCCCTCATGCGGTCTTCGACTCTTATAGCAAGGCCACGGCGCCTTTGCCAAGCACTTCTTCAACTTCCGCCACGAACCGCTCGCTCGGCATGACGGTGAGCGCGGGGAGCGGGGCTGTGTCGGCCTCCAGGTCGGCGGCCAGGCAGAAGGTGAAATAGATCCCCGTTGACCCCGGATGTCGGCGGAGGATGGCCTGCAGCTTCCCCAAACGCGCGCCGGTTTCAGGCCTGTCGCTGACGCGGAGGTTGACCTTGGTCACGGAGTGGGCCTGGAGTTCGGTGAGCGGCTCCACGCGGGTGCCTTTCAGCCGGGTGCCTTTCTCGGCGCGATCCACGGTCCCGGTGACCTGGATCACGCTGTCGGGAGCGAGGAGCCCGACGGCGGTGCGATAGAGATCGGGAAAGGCGATGAACTCCACCAGGCCCTGCTGATCTTCCAACTGCACGTAGGCCATGCGGTCGCCCTTCTTCGTGGTCATGGTTTTGACCGTGGTGATGATGCCGCAGAGCTTGACCTCCTTGCCGTCCCCGATCTCGGAGAGGGAGGCCGAGGTGGCGGTGGAGAATTTCCGGATGGCGGAGGCAAAGCGCTCGAGCGGGTGCGCGGTGATGTAGAAGCCGGTGAGTTCCCGCTCGTACTTCAGCATCTGGCCCTGATCCCATTCCGGGATATCGGGCAGCGGGGGATCGATCAGGGTGCTCTCTGCGGCCGCATCGCCCTCGGTGCCCTCCACCGCGCCGAAAATGTTGGTCTGGCCGTGCGCGCGTTCCCGTTGGGCCGCGGTCGCTTCCTCCATGGCATGGTCCAAAATGGCCATGAGCTGGGCGCGGCGGGCGCCGGTGCTGTCGAAGGCGCCGGCCTTGATCAGGCCTTCCAGCACGCGCTTGTTGACCTTGTGCGGATCGATGCGGCGGCAGAAGTCCGAGAAGGAGCGGAAACGGCCGCCCTCCTCCCGCGCCGCGATGATGGACTCCACCGCTCCCTCGCCCACATTCTTGATTGCGGCCAGGCCGAACCGGATGCCGCCCTCCACGACGGTGAAATCCTTCTGGCTTTCGTTCGCATCCGGCGGGAGCACGTGGATGCCCAACTCGCGGCATTCCGCGAAATTGCCGACCATCTTGTCGGCGTTGCCCATTTCGATCGTGAGCAAGGCCGCCATGAACTCGGTCTGGTAGTTGGCCTTGAGGTAGGCCGTTTGATAGGTGACCAGGGCATAGGCGGCGGCGTGGGACTTGTTGAACCCGTAGCCGGCGAATTTCTGGATCAGCTCGAAGAGCTTGCCCGCCTTCTTCTCGGAAATTTTGCGCTGCTTGGCGCCCTCCAAAAACTGGGCCCGGAGCGTTTCGAACCCTTCCGGTTTCTTCTTGCCCATGGCGCGACGGAGGATGTCCGCTTGGCCGAGGGAGAAGCCGGCGATCGTGTTGGCGATCGCCATGACCTGTTCCTGGTAGACGATGACGCCGTAGGTTTCCTTCAAAAGGAGTTCCAGTTCGGGAACCTCGTAGGCGATCGGCACCTTGCCCTGTTTGCGTTTGATGAAGTCGGGAATCAGGTCCATGGGGCCGGGGCGGTACAGGGCGATGATGGCGATGATGTCCTCGAAGCGGTCCGGTTTGAGGCCGGTGAGGAGATCTCGCATGCCGGAGCTTTCCAACTGGAATACCCCGGTGGTATGGCCTGAGGCCAGCAACGCATAGGTGGCCGGATCGTCCAAAGGAATTCTGGCGATGTCGAGCGGGGCCGGCATCGCCTTGTGGGCGTTGATCAAGTGCACCGCATGGTGGATCATCGTCAGGGTCTTGAGGCCTAGGAAGTCGAATTTGACGAGGCCGACTTTTTCCACGTCTCCCATGGAATATTGGGTGACGATTTCGTCATTGGCGCCTTTGTAGAGGGGGACATGGTCGGTGAGCGGCTGCTGGGAAATCACCACGCCGGCCGCGTGGGTGGAGGCATGCCTGGCCAGTCCTTCCAGCGAGCGGGCGATCGTCATGAGTTCGGCGATTTTGGGGTCGGTGTCGGTCAGCTCCTTTAAACGGGGCTCTTGGAGCAGGGCTTTTTCCAGCGTCATCTTCAGGTCGTTGGGGACCAGCTTGGCGACCCGGTCCACTTCCGCGTAGGGGATCTCCATCACGCGCCCGACGTCGCGGATTGCCGCCTTCGCTCCGAGCGTCCCAAACGTGATGATCTGGCAGACATGGTCCGATCCGTACTTGTCGATGACGTAGTTGATCACCTCGCCGCGGCGGTCCATGCAGAAGTCCATGTCGATGTCGGGGAGGGAGATGCGCTCCTTGTTCAGGAAGCGTTCGAACAACAGGCCATAGACGAGCGGGTCCAGATCGGTGATGCGGAGGGCATAGGCCACCAGGCTGCCGGCGGCGGACCCCCGGCCAGGCCCGACCGGAATGCCTCGGGAGCGGGCGAATTTGATGATGTCCCAGACGATCAGGAAGTAACCGGCAAAGCCCATCGCGGTGATGACGTAGAGTTCTTCCCGCAGGCGCAGTTCATAGGACTCCGGGAGGAGGGTGCTGGGCCGTTCGCGCAGCCGGTCGGCCAGGCCCTGCACGGCCAACTGCTCCAAATAGGTTTCCCGCGTGAAGCCCTCGGGGACGCGGTATTCGGGCAGGTAGGGCTTGTTCAAGGTCAGGTCGAGATCGCATTCGTCGGCGATCCGGCAGGTGTTGCGCACCGCGTCGGGCAGTTCGGCAAACTCCGCGATCATTTCTTCGGTGGACTTGACGTAGAGCTGGTCCGTGTCGAACTTGAGCCGGTTCGGCTCGTTGATCGTCTTGCCGGTCTGGAGGCAGAGCATGACGTCGTGGGGCCGGACATCCTCCTTCGTGAGGTAGTGGCAGTCATTGGTGCCGGCGAGGGGAATGCCCAGTTTTTTGTGAATCTCGAT
>VGXD01000229.1 GCA_016873525.1 Nitrospira sp.
TGGGCCTGTTCGCTCGATCCGCTGGCCAGGCGCAGTTTCACCTCTTCCAACTCGCGTTCCTTGTCCTTCAACTGGGCCATCAGCTTGCGGGTTTTCGCCGCCAACTCGGAGGGCCCCACTTTCAGCAGTTCGGAGAGTTCGCGGACATCGGCCTCCAGCCCTTTGATCTGCGCCAGGGCGCCGCTCCCGGTCAGGGCTTCGATCCGCCGGACTCCGGCTGCCACGCCGGTTTCCGAGACCACGCGAAAGACCCCGATTTCCCCCGTCTGCCGACAATGCGTCCCGCCGCACAGTTCTTTGCTGAACGAATCGATGCTCACGACCCGCACCTTCTCGCCGTACTTGTCCTCGAAGAACGCCAAGGCGCCGGCCGCCACAGCCTCCTGCATGCCCAGGACTTCGGTGCAGACCGTTTCGTTCCGGCGCACGTGCTCGTTCACCATCGCCTCGATTTCGTCGATGTCGCGCGACGACAGAGGTTTGAAATGGGCGAAGTCGAACCGCAGCCGATTGGGGGCCACGAGCGACCCATACTGTTTGACGTGGGGACCCAGAAGGTCGCGCAAGGCCGCGTGCAGAAGGTGGGTGGCCGTGTGGTTGCGGGCTGCATCCTGACGGGCAGCGCCATTGACCCTGGCCTCCAGCCGTTCTCCCTCACGCACCAGACCAGCCAGCACGACGCCTTTATGCAGGATCAGATCCGCAGCAGGCCTCGTGGTCTCCCTGATCTCGATCCGTCCCTCCGGGCCGCTCAACAGCCCTTGATCTCCGACCTGGCCTCCCCCCTCGGCATAGAAGGGCGTCACATCGAGGACCAGTTCGATTTCATCCCCCTCGCTTGCTTCCTTGACGACCCGGTCGCCCTTGAGAACAGCCTGGACCGTCCCTTCCACCCGCAAGCCCTCATAGCCGACAAACTGCGTGGGGCGGAGGCGGCCGGCCAATTCCGCCACAACCGGCTTGGCCTTCGCCGTTTCGAACCCGCCGGTCTTTCTGGCCCGGTCCCGCTGCTCCTCCAACTCGCGCTGGAACCCCGCCTCATCCAATGTCAGGCCTTGTTCCTTGCAGGCCTCGGCGATCAGGTCAAGGGGAAACCCGTATGTATCGTAGAGCTTGAAGACGGCCTGGCCGGCCAGCGAGCCCTGACCGGCAGCTTTGGCCTTGACCACCAAGTCATTGAGAATGGGCAGGCCTTGGTCCAGCGTCGCGATAAACCGCTCTTCCTCTCCCTGCGTGGCCTGGGCAATGGCCCCTGCCGCCTGCTTCACCTCGGGATAGGCTTCGCCCATCCGCTCGATGACCGCTCCCGTCAACTCGTGCAAAAATGGCTCAGCCGCCCCCAGGAGCCGGCCATGCCTGGCCGCTCGGCGCAGGATCCGCCGCAAGACATATCCGCGGCCTTCATTGGAGGGGACCATGCCGTCGGCGATCAAAAACACGATGGCGCGCAGATGGTCCGCGATCACCCGCATCGATCGATCGACGGAGGCAGCCTCTCCATACCGGTGCCCTGTCCGCTTGCCGATGGAGTCCAGGATCGGCGTGAAGAGGTCGCTGTCGTAATTGCTGTGGACCCCCTGGGCCACGGCAGCCAGCCGCTCCAGCCCCATGCCCGTGTCGATACTCGGCTTGGGCAGCGGCTTCAACGTCCCGCCGGCATCGCGGTCATACTGCATGAAGACCAGGTTCCAGACTTCGAGGACTCGGTCCCCCGCACCGTTGGGCACCGCATCGCCGGGCACGGAAGGTCCCTGGTCGTAGTGGATCTCGGAGCAAGGACCGCAGGGCCCCGTGTCGCCCATCTGCCAGAAATTATCCTTTTCGCCGCAGCGCACAAGGCGGGAAGTCGGAACGCCGATCTTCTTCCACAGATCAAAGGCCTCGTCGTCCTCTCTGAACACCGTCACCCAGAGCCGGTCCTTCGACAAGCCGACGACCGTGGTCAGGTAATCCCACCCGAACCGGATCGCGTCTTCTTTGAAGTAGTCCCCGAAGGAAAAATTCCCGAGCATCTCGAAAAACGTATGGTGCCGACCGGTGTACCCGACGTTTTCCAGGTCGTTATGCTTCCCCCCGGCCCTCATGCATTTCTGCACGGTCACGGCTCGCGTGTAGGCGCGGCGCTCTTCCCCCAAAAAGACCTGTTTGAACTGATTCATGCCGGCGTTGGTAAAGAGAAGCGTCGGGTCCGCCTGGGGAATCAACGGCGAACTGGGCAGGACTTGGTGCCCCTGGCCGGCAAAATACCGGATGAAACTCTGTCGTAATTCGTCCGCAGGCTGACTCATGATAGCTGGCCCCCGCCTAACAAATCCTCGATCATCTCGTCATCGAACCCGTGACGCCGCAAGAGACCGGCCTCGACCAAGCGCGATCCCGGCTGGCCCTGCCGCTTCGGCAGGCCGAGCAACTGACGCGCAAGGTCCCGCTCCGGCCGTTCACGATAGACTTGCTCCACCGTGCTGGCTGTAATTTCCCGATCGAGCCCCTGGTTCAACAGTTCGACCTCCAATCGAAGACGGCCCATCGGCCGGCGGGCCAACCGTGCCCTGGCCCAACGCAGCGCATAGGCCTCATCGTTGAGATAGCCCTGTCGGAGGAGCCCGGCGATGACCACTCGGCTACGCGCCGGGGAGGCGCCGGCCCGCAGGAGAAAGGCCCTCACCTGGGCTTCGGTGCGATCCCGCCTCGCCAAGTAGCGCAACACAGCCGGCTCGACCGAATCGGCCGCGGGAGCCACAGGCTGTCGGGCCTTACGGGAAGACACAGGTCCTCGCATCACCTCAGACAGCCGGGACCGGCTCCCTCTAGGATGCGCGGCCCGCATGGGGCCGTTTTTCCTCGGCACGACCGTCCGGCCGTTTTTCTTCCGTCCGCGCCTCCACCCGCTTGTCCGCGGGTTTTCCCGTAAGCCCCGCCGCCTCACGGAGACGGCCCTCGATCTCCGCGGCGACCGCTGCGTGGGTCTTCAAATATTCGCGCACGGCCTCACGACCCTGGCCAAGCCGCTCCCCTTTGTAGGAGTACCAGGCCCCGGATTTTTCCATCACCTGTTTCTCGACACCCATGTCCACCAGTTCGCCGGCCTTCGAGATGCCCTCGGCAAAGAGAACGTCGAATTCCGCCTGTTTGAACGGAGGCGCCATCTTGTTCTTGACCACCTTGACCCGCACCCGATTGCCGATCACCTCCGTGCCTTCCTTGATCGACTCGATCCGCCGGATGTCGAGACGGACCGACGAATAAAACTTGAGCGCATTGCCGCCGGTCGTGGTTTCGGGATTGCCGAACATGACGCCCAGCTTCATCCTGATCTGATTGATGAAGACCACCGTGGTCATCGACCGGGCAATCGCCGCCGTGAGTTTGCGCAGCGCCTGGGACATCAACCTCGCTTGGAGCCCCATGTGGGCATCGCCCATTTCCCCCTCGATCTCGGCCCGAGGCACGAGCGCCGCCACCGAGTCCACCACGATAATGTCGATGGCCCCGCTGCGCACGAGGGTTTCGGCGATCTCCAGCGCCTGTTCTCCCGTATCGGGCTGCGACACCAACAGCTCGTCCGCATTGACTCCCAGTTTTTTCGCGTAGCCAAGGTCCAAGGCGTGCTCGGCATCGATGAAGGCCGCGACCCCCCCCGCCTTTTGCGCTTCGGCAATGGCGTGCAGCGACAACGTGGTCTTCCCCGAAGATTCCG
>VGXD01000230.1 GCA_016873525.1 Nitrospira sp.
TTCACTTTGCGCAAGCGCAACTGGTTCTGGCCGGCGACACCCTCTTTCGGGGCGCCATCGGCCGCACCGACCTCTGGGGCGGCGACTTCGACGCCATCGAGCAGTCCATCCGGGAACGGCTCTACACGTTGCAGGACGCCACCTGCGTCATCACCGGCCATGGGCCGGAGACCTCGATCGGGATGGAGCGGGACTCGAATCCCTTCATCTGTGGGTGAGCCAGTGGGGGATTCATCCATTCTCCCTCGGCGTCGCCGCGCGGGGAGCCGATATGACGCCGAGGGTCGGACCACGATGAACCCACGCTGCCGCCGGCATTGAACGAAGCCCCATGGCTCCACCGATCACCCTCTTCGACACCACCGCCCTCGCCTCGCTGCAACGCGAGTTCCGCTCCTCCATGCGCGGGCTCCTCTTCGATCTCTGCGACGAATTGGAGGGCCGGTATCGGCGGGCCGCGAAGGAGTGGCAGTTGCCGCTGGACTATTTCCGTTTTCTGGGCGAGGCGCTTGAGCCGGACGACTACTCGGGTTGGAAAACGGTCGGGTGGATCGAGGAACTCAACGACCTCGTGTATTTCACCGACCTGCTGGAGCAGCTTCGCCGCGAGCGTCAGCCTGCCGCCTTTGCCCGCGACCTCTTTGCCGAGTGTCAGGAGAAGTTCTACGAGAACAGTTATCGCGACGAGCTGTTCCCCAGCGGGCTCCCTCGCGCGGCAGGGCTTGCGCGGCGGCTTGCGGGCCTCTGTGCAAAGCTGGCCGGGCAGGTCACGCAGGAGTCCTTGTGGCTGATACCAGGCTTGCCCTGCGCCTGGCTGGCGGGTCGGCCGCATCGTCAGAGACTGCGTCCCTGGATTGTTGCCTGCGACCTGGGTCCCAACTTCGAGCGGGCCGAATGGCCTGGGCGCATCGCTGTCGGCCTGGATGGAACCTATCTTGAGCCTCCCTCCGGTCTGCGCAGGAAACTGGCTGAGGCAAAGCGCGCGGCATTCCTCATCAGCCCCCAGGGCATGACCCTGCGGGTGGACGGCAGGGCTGTGTCTGTCCTGACCTACGATCGGGAATGCCGGTGGCATTGGCGTCTCGTGACGCCTTGCCTGCTCCAGCCACCCGGCCGGTCCTGGCCCTGGGGCCTGACGCTGGGGCCGACCCTCGTCTATCGAAAGGATCTGTCCCCCTGGCGTTTGGCCGAGACGGATCGCTCCCTGGCGAGACCCATCCAACGCGCGGCGGAGATCATCGCGGAGGCCTGGCCGGAAGGGGCGAGGCTCCTCGGCCTGCTGACCTCCCGCATCGTGCCCCTCAAGGCCCGTGGCGTGGTGAGCTTCAGTTACCGCCACAGGCCGGGCCTCTCCTTCATCAATACCTTCGAGCGCGATGCCTTCGACTTGATCGACGACCTGGTGCATGAGAACAGCCACCACCACCTGAACCTGTTGCTGCGGAAATACGACATGCGCCGGGGAGATCGCAATCAGGAGGTGTTTTATTCCCCCTGGCGGCGCAGTCTGCGCCCGCTGCACGGCATCCTCCATGCAACCTTTACCTTCACCATGGGCGCAGTCTTGTTCGACCGGCTGGCTGCCTGGGGGGGGCGGGGCAAGGGGCGAGTGGGACGGAAGGGCGGCGAGACGACGTTCACGCCGGACCAGGTGCTGCGCGCCAGGTTCCGTTGTCTGGAGGAAGTGGAATCGGTGGGGTATTCGATCCGCGACCTCTCCCATGCGGCGGATCGGCTCGGCTGGCTCAGTCCATCCGGCGTGGCGCTGGTAAAGGCGCTGGCGGGCCGGATCGCGCTGGTGCGGAGACGTAGCGAGGCGTTTCGCAGCCAAGTCCTGCGCTCGCGCTACGGCCCGGCGCTGCGCCGCCGCATCCGCACGTTGGAGCAGGCCCGCGCGACCTATGGGTTCCCCGGGCCATAGCCGCCCTCGCGGCTTTACTTCATGGGGGGCCTTGTATAAGCTGGGCGTCACGTCTCGGATAGCGCCCACATGAAATTCCCCACGACGTTGAATACCGGGTTTGTGACATGGCGGGTCGGCACCAAGCTGATCGCCCTGACCATTCCCCTCATCGCCCTGGCCTCCCTGGTTGCCGCCGTCGTCGAGTACGAGAGAAATGCCGCCAACCTTCAGCAAAATCTCACGCAGCGGGCGAAGAGCCTCCATACGCAGATCATGGCGGACCGCGGCTACTACGCCAAAGTCATCGTGCCGCGTCTGGCCACGCTGGGCGGCACCATCGGGGCGGACTATGCGCAAGTGCACGGGCGGTTTCCCTTGCCGGCCACCTTCGTGCGCGAAGTGTCGGAGCTGACCGCCGCCCATAAGAACGGCTATACGGCCAACCTTATCAGTCCTTGGGCGATCAACAAAGACAAAGGCCTCAAAGATACCTTCCAGCGCGAGGCCTTCGCCTATCTGCAGGACCATCCGACGGGCCAGTTCGTGCGGACTGATACGATCGAGGGGCGGGCCGTGCTGCGGGTGCTCATGGCCGATGTGGCCTCAGCCCAGTCCTGCGTGGATTGTCACAACGCCCATTCCCAGAGCCCCAAACACGACTTCCAGTTGAACGATCTGATGGGCGGCCTGGAGATCGTGCTGCCCATCGACAAGTATGTCCAGGAGCGGAAGCGGGACCTGGCCGTGACCCTGGCCGGCGGGATGGGCATGTGCGTCCTGGTGTTGGGCATCGTGGCCGTGGCCGCCAGACGGACGATCACGAAGCCGCTCGGCAGCCTGGAAGGGAAGATGGAAGCCTTCGTCGGCACGGCGGATCGGGCCTCTCCGGCGCCCAGCCCCGTCGGGGACGAGGTCGTCCATATCACGAAGGCCTTCGAGCGGATGCAGAAGGTCATCGCCGAACAACAAGTGGAATTGTTGAAGGCCAATCAGTTTCTGGAACAGCGGGTCGAAGAACGGACGGAAGAACTCCGCCGGACCATGCAGGAAAAAGAGCGGATCGGCAGCGAGCTGCGGATTGCCAGCGAGATTCAGCGGTCCATCCTGCCGAGGACCTTCCCGGCGTTTCCTGAGCGGGACGACTTCGAACTCTACGCGGAAACGATCCCGGCCCGCGAGATGGGCGGGGACTTTTACGACTTCTTCCTCATCGACCGGGACCGGCTGGGGCTGGTCATCGCCGATGTGTCGGGCAAGGGCGTTCCGGCCGCGATCTTTATGGCGGTGAGCCGCACGATGCTCAAGGCCACCGCCATGCAGGCCGCGTCGCCGGGGGACTGTCTCCACCAGGTCAACAACCTGCTCTGCCCCGACAACGACTCGGCGATGTTCGTGACCGTCTTTTACGGAATTCTCAACACCCGCACCGGGGAGCTGGAATACAGCAACGCCGGCCACAATCTTCCCTATGTCCTGTCGCGCCAGGGCAGCATCGCGGTATTGGACAATCCCGGCGGCATGGCGTTGGGCGTGATCCAGGACAGTCCCTACCAGGTCAGGCGGATTCGCCTGCGATCGGGGGAGGGGCTCTTCCTCTACACGGACGGGGTGACCGAGGCCATGGACAGGCAGGGCAACCTCTTCTCCGAGCCGCGTCTGAAGCAACTGCTGCTGAGGATTCAAGGGGGGACGCCGACGGAAATCATCCGCGACACCGTGGCGGAGGTGAGGGCCTATGCGGCAGGCGAACCCCAGGCCGATGACATTACGCTCCTGAC
>VGXD01000231.1 GCA_016873525.1 Nitrospira sp.
GTGGCGCGCATCCAGGTCGAAGAGCCGATCTACATCCGGCCGGCCGAACGCGTGAACTGGCTGTAACCCCACGCCAGGCCCTGCGCAGTCCGAGGGGCCGGATCCCCATGGGGATCCGGCCCCTCTTCTTTTCATCGCCTGCCTCTGATCAAGTCATTGTGTCGGCGCTGTTTTATATGGGGTGCTTGACGGCTGCGCCGGCCTTGGGTAGAGTGGGGCCATCTGCGGCACTTGACGCCCGCTTCCCCGGAGAATGGAATGACCACACCGCCGCCCGCTTCGATTCCCTTTGCTGCCCAGGCGGTTCCCTTCGAAGAGTTCCTGTCCACCGGCACGCTGCCGCACGATCTGCTGGCCAGCGATTACGTGGCCCAGCAGTTCGTCGAGCGGTTGGTCCACTATGTGCTCAGCGTGCCGGCCGGAAGTTATACCATGGCGCAACTCGGGCACCTGCTCGAACAGCTCGATCCCCGCCATCAAGTGTTTTTCTTCAAGCGCCTCAAGGAGACCAGCCCGGAAAGTCTCAAGGACTTTGCCCCGCTCTACTACGGCTTCATGGCTGAATTCCACGCCTTGCTCTTCACGTAAAATTCGAAAAAACAACTTGTGAGGCGGGCCTCCTCATGTATAATGGGGACAGCCTTCACAATTATCAGCGAGGATGCACATGAATCCGACTTTGCAGAGAGCCGTCACCAGTTTTTACAATCTGATCTACGAAGCCCAGACCTTCGCCACCACCATGGCCAGGCTCGACGTGGCCGATCAAGAGCATTACGCCGGCAGGATCGAAGGACTGAACTGGGTCCTGGATCGCTGCCAGGAATTAGAAGACATGGACGCCAATCTGACGCCCTCCTCGCTGCAGCGGGTCCTCGGCGACGTGAAGTCGGATCTGGACCATGAACTCTCCGTGCAGCGGCGGGAAAAAGGTCGGCGGGCCGACGGTCGGGAGGAAGCCTTGATGTTTGTGGCGGACTATCTGACGAGCCTCATGACCGTCACGGAGATCGAATCAGCCAAGAGTTCGGTCTGATTCTGCGAGCCGGCTACCACGCGAATCTTCCGATCGGTCAGGCCGGGAGTAGAAAGCCATGATGGCTCGTGAATGGATTATCTTCGCGATCTGTCTGGGGCTGGGGGGCCACATTGTACTCGGTCTGATCTTGCATGCGCCCGAGGCCTGGCCTTGGCGCGAGGCAGGAACCTACGGATTGCTGGTCGGCTTCTCGGTCTATGCCGTCGTGCAACTCATTCGAATGGGTTGGTGGCTGGTCAGGCGTCGCCAGGCGACAGACATAGAAAGCCGTGGCTGGCCAGCCTGATCAGCGGCTTGACCCTCAGCGAACCCTTTCGATACAATCTGACCATGCGTCCACCTTATCCTAAAGGCCCCATGCCAGGCGCCTGGCCTCCCTCTCAGCGCCCCCGTGAGGGGCAGCCGATAGGAGGGCTGGCCCCACGAAAGAATCCGCGCCCGTCACCGCAAGATCAGTACGGGTCCCTTCGGGCCTCCTTGCTCTTTTGTCCCCAATGTCGGCAAGCCACGCCGACCCGCGAGCGACTCCTCCTCGTGCTTCCGTCCGGCAATCTCTTTGAATACCTCTGTGCGGCATGCGGGACCTCCACCGGCTCCAAGACCGATCAGGCGCAGGCCGACACGCAGTTATTCATTCCCTAAACCCGCTCGTCCATTCAAAGAAGATAAGCTCGGTCACTGCTGCATGGGCTGCGCCAATGGCACGGGGCCGGTCTACCTGTTCATAGGTCGAATTGCGCGCAGGCGAGGTGACCGGAGGGCTCTGGGCCGGGGCAATCGGAACAGCGGTGAGAGGGAGGACGGAGCTTATTAGATGAGACCTTCGAGGGGAATGCCTTCCTCGATCAGCATGACCGGAATATCTTCACGGATGGGATAGAGGATTTTTTTATCGGCCCGGATCAAGCCCCCGTCGAGTTTTTCCCCCACAGGTTGCCCGGACTTGTTTTTCAACTCCCCCTTCTCAATCTTCGCATTCAAACGGGCGATCAAGGAGTCGTCGGCAAGGGCAACGTCCTGCTTCGTATCCGGGCAACAGAGGATCGCCAACAATTCCTTATCGACGTTAACCTTCTTCGATGTCGTGTGCGTTTCCACTAGAGCCTCCCTAACCTTGGGGACGAGGGTCCCGGCCGCATAAAAGGGGATCGACGAAGCTAGAGTAGATGAATCCTGGCGGAAGATCAAGAGGGGGCAACGAGGTGGAAAACGTTGAAGGACCCGGGGGAATCTGATAAACTTCCGCCAGAGGAGACTCCTGTGGGCTGGGCACATCGGGTCAGGCGATATTTTCTTACCGGCTTGTTGGTCCTGGTGCCGGCCTGGGCAACGGTGCTCATCTTGCACGCCCTCTTCCGCACCATCGATGGCTTAATTGCCGGCCTCTTAGGTCCAGCCGGTCGGTTTGACATCCCAGGCCTGGGAGTCGCGGCGCTGGTTGGTTTTATCCTTCTCGTCGGCGTCGTGGTGACGCATCTTATCGGCCAGCGGGTGATCGCTTGGGCCAATGAATTGGTTCAACGGATTCCGCTCGTGAGCAGTATCTACCTGACCCTCAAGGGCATGACTGAATTCTTCAACTTTCAATCCCGGTTCAACCGCAGCACGGTGGCCGTGTTCCCCTTCCCGCGCCGTGGGCTCTGGGCCTTGGGATTTGTCGTAGGGGCCGCGCCGGCCGCCGTGCAGGTCGTTCCGCTCCAGACGCTCATGATGGTGTTTGTCCCCACGGCCATTCATCCCTTTACCGGCTACCTGGCCTTCATCCCGGAACGTCAGGCGATCATGATCAATCTTCCGCCGGAGGAAGCGATGAAAATGGAATTTTCAGCCGGCCTGTACCGTCCCGCGCAGGGCTGGCTGACGGCGAGGAAGAAGTCCGAGGCGGACGCACAGGGGAAGGGATAACCACGGCCATGTCGCGGCTCACAAGAGACCAACTCATTGTGCGTCCCGCCAGATTGGACGACCTCGACGTGCTGGTGGACTTCAGCGCCGCCATGGCGAAGGAGACGGAGGGCAGGCTATTAGAGAAGGCACGGCTCCGTCAGGGCACGCTGGCGGTGTTCGAATCGCCCGCTCACGGCTGTTACCTGGTGGCCGAGCTGCCCGCTTCATCGGACCACGCAAGGCCCCTCGTCGTGGGGCAGCTTCTGGTGACCTACGAATGGAGCGATTGGCGCAATGCCACCTTCTGGTGGATCCAGAGCGTCTATGTCCATGAAGCCTGGCGCCGTCGCGGGATCTATCGGCGGATGCACGAAACGGTGCTCGATCAAGCCAAGGCAAGGCAGGATGTCTGCGGGGTCAGGCTGTATGTCGAACAAGAAAACGCGGCCGCCCAGACCGTCTATCGACGGGTCGGCTTACAACCTTCCGCCTACCGGGTGTACGAGGAGGATTTTGTCCTGTCCGCGAAAACGGATAAGAGCCATCCATCTGCGAAGTAACGCAGAAGCCAGGAGTAGAGCGATGCAAAAAACGGGATGTCCACGCAGGCAGATTTCGGCGATCTACATAATCTTCGGTGATTGTAAAGCATCTGGCACCAGAATTAGAGTGGTGCCATGCGCGTTCAAGCCTTTGAAACCCTGATTCGGAGCGGGTCGTCGGCTCTTCGGGTCCTGCGCCGGAAACGGT
>VGXD01000232.1 GCA_016873525.1 Nitrospira sp.
GGGCCGGCTAACGACGATGCTGCGCCAGGTCACGGCGCACCTCGCTCAGGACCGGATAACGCCGACCGAGAACATCGACATGACATTTTGTGATGGAAAGCGCTGTCTTCACGCCGATGCCTCGAATGAGCCCTTCTTTACCGACAGACTGGTTACGATCATGGGCCAGGATATGAATAGTTCCGCCAGCGCGGTCACACCCCGCATAGTACCCGGCCACATCCGGTTTGCCCTTGAATTTCAGACACACAAAGTCATTGGGATAAAGACTGAGCAGGAACTCATGGCGGTCATCGATGACCTCCCATTCCGTCTCGGGCTTGTGGGCCACCACGGCGCGGCAGGGGAGTTCCCGCCGTGTGAGGTCGGCGACATAGACGGGCACCACGAAATGCTTGCCGGCCTTTCGGAAAATGTCCACACGCAGCATGGAGTCGTTGTTGGCGATGCCGCCGCGAATGGGCAGACCGCTCCTTTGCGTATCCTCCAGCTTCACCGTTCGCACGATGGGCCCCACCCCCTCGCGGGAAGGCTTGATCAGCGGCGGCAGGTCGGGTCCGAAAGCTTTCACGCCATTGCCGTTGTGCCGCTTGAGGCGCTCCTCGATGGCTTGGTACAAGGCGTGGTTCCTGGGATCTTCGCGCCCTGCCAGACGGGCCAAATCCGCCAGTTTGAGTCTTGTCAGCGGCGTTTTAACCGTACTGACGCCCTGGCGTCCCATCCGCTTGGCGGAACGTATGGTCTCCTGATGCGCGGCGCCAGAAGCACGCCGTGTCGGCGCCCGGGACACCAGGAGGGGATCGCCCCGTGCGGGTGCGGGCGATAGCCGGTCCAGGAGTTTCTCGCGGAAATGCGGGAAGGGCTCGGGAAATCGGCTTTCGAGTGTCCGGAGCCGTTTGATGTCAATGACTTCGCCGGTGACAACATCCACGTAACCGCTTCGAACCCGCTCCAGTTCACCGCGCCGGGCGTAATCGCCCAGGTGCTTGACCAAAGCATGACCGCAGGCGGCAATGACGGCGGCATCCAGCGCATGATGCAGGTCGCCCGCCTGCCGTTCCTTGATGAGGCCCCAGCGCGCACGGAGAAAACCCGTCAACTGGCCATTCACGACAACGCAACGACGGGCTTCCGAAGTCTCCGCGAGTTGGAGATGTTGCTCAAGAAGGTTCTTGAAATAACGGCAGATGTAGCGCGTGTCCGTCAGATTGCGTTCCATGAAGTCGTTCGATTCAGTGGCATCGAAATGTTTGCGCAGCAGCCTTTGCCGCTTCGCCTCCCGGAACTTTTTGTTGCCCCGCACCCAGGCTTCAAACAAGCGCCAGTGCTCGGAATCCGATTCTCCCCGCAAGAACTCATAAGGCGTCTGGTTGGCTTTGTCCTGATTCTCCGAGGTCAGGACCAGCACCTTGTTGTTGTAACCATCGTCGAAACTGCGCGACCAGGGAAGGATATGATCGATCTGGGTGCGAGTCCCATCGAAGATCGTCCTGCAATCCCCGCCCTCCGCCAAGGGCTTTAAGGAATAGGCGCATTGTCCATCCTGTTCGCGATACAGCCGCCATTTCAGGAGATCCTGACTTCGGGGCGTAAAGCCGAAGGTCTCCTCGAAGCGGGCGATATCCTCAAGTTTCTGGTCCCGGTACTGGTGCTGTCCCTTTTCGATTTGGCGGCGTTCTTCAAATGGCCGAGTCAAATCCCTTGCCAGTTCGATATGGACACGTACGGGTGCGCCATAGTCGTCAATGATGGCGTTCACGACCTTGCGCGCCTGATTCAAGGCGCGAAACACGACCGGATTACGGAGGGTCGCCTTGTCCAGGGGCGGGAGCTTGCGGGCCTTGGCCGTTTCAACCCGGGCCGAATGGTGGCCATACACTTCGGTGGCCACCTGATCATAGCGCTGGCCTTGTTCCAGCCCGGGCAATAATTTCCGGATGGCCTTCAGGGACAGGTTGATGAAATCCTTGAAACCCACGGCCAGCAACGCGGCAATTTCGGTATCGCTCAAGCCGGCGGCTTGCAGGTGGTCTTGTATCTCCTGATCGGTCTTGAGGACGCTAAGGGCATAGCCAATCGCATCCAGTCGCTCGGTCTCCCCGCACAGCCTAAGCCAGGCCTGTTCGAGCCCGGCCTTGTCATACGCCCTTCTGAGTCCATGCCAGCCGCTGGCGCTGAAGAAGATGGCGTCCTCGGGGTTTTTTGCGGAATCCGGGCGATAGGAGAGGCCAGCGAACCGCGCCGTCGCGGCTAACCCGGCCCTTTGTTGAAGCTCCCGGCGCAAGGTCTTGTAGGTGATTTTTTCCGTTTTCCCGCTAAACGGAAGCTCCCGCAGGATGGACCTCTCCGATTCGTTGAGTGGGCGCCAGGCGCCGTCGTCAAACAGCTTGAGGTTATTGAGTTTGGAGAGCCAGACGAAGCGCTCGGCACTGTAGCATCGCTTGGGGGCCCGATACTCACCGGGCTCAAAGGTGCAACTACCCAGCAGTTTGAGCATGTCCGCCCCGGTCAGCGGTGGACGTTGTGACCAGAGCAGCGAAGCCACCTCGGCCTCGAAGTCCTCGGAGGCATGAGGGTTGCCCAGTTGCCGCTGAGCGGCAAAGAGTAGGGCCAGCTCATTGCTCAGAGCCTTGCGGGAGAACGTCTGTGTATAAGAGCCAGCCTTGTTGCGTTTATGCCGCGCAAAACGCTCATGATGGCAAGCCAGCTCGGCAGGGGTTCTGTAGCCACCCTCATCAAGCAGCGCCTGGTTCTGGCTCACCCCGATCAGCATGCGCCCCGCTTCTTCGTCGTTCTGAATCTCGCTCTTTCGGGTGGAATGGAATCCCCGAAATTTGACCAGATGGTAGAGCGCCCTGGCCCAGTCGCCGGGACTCAACCGTTCTTCGAGTCCCCGGGCGCGCAACTCCCAAGGCGTGGACCCTGCGTCTGACCCCATCGCAAGGTGGGCTGAGTCGCTGCCGGGAATCAGGCCCTCCCGCCTGAATAACCTGCGTGCGCGTAGGAGGCGGTGTGCACGTCGCCTCAGGCGGCGACGCATCAGCCGCTTTTCCCGGCGGATAGCATTTAGGGCGGCGCCATCGGGAGCTTCAGCCTTGTCAAACGCCCGAACACCCATCGCCAGGATGTCGTCTTCCGTCAGGAGGCACCACCCTACCGATGCCATACCTATATCCAGTCCAAGCGTGTAAGGCAAATAATGCTTGACTGACATTATTGATCCTCCTTAAATTGATGCCGTAGCTTTCCGGGGTGAGAGCCGTTGCTACAATAAGCGCAAGTCCAAAAGACTTGACGACGTATCCGCCCGGGTTAACACCCGGGCTTTATTTTGTCCCCAAGACTCTCGTCTACTTTACCCTGAATCGGCCCCCTACTTCGCGACAAAGCCACCCATAACCCGGCCGGAATCCCTCTCCGGCCAGGTGGTTTCAGCATATCAGGCGGTCAGGCGCGCCGCGCCGTCAGTCGGGCAGGTCCTCCTCGAAGCTCGGCAGTGGACCCATGGCCGCGGAGCGGCCTGATTTGCCGATGGCGGGCAGGAGTTCGAAATCGTCGTTGGCGAAATTCGGGTCCAGCGGCGAGGTCCCGCTGGCCGTGCCGAGGGGCAATTTCAGGCTCGGGTGGTCGAAGG
>VGXD01000233.1 GCA_016873525.1 Nitrospira sp.
CCTTCAGTTGTGCAATGCCAATCCAGCCCGTGTGATGAGGAAGGAGGAGACGAGTTATCGGTTGGAACATACCGGTGATGCCATGCCCGAGCAACCTGTGCCGCCTCTTCGGCGGAGGCCGTCCGGGTGTACCAGAAGTACCGATACCCAGACCGGCTGGCCTGTTGCCTGATGGCGGCGGCAAGATCCTCGGCACTTTCTCCCACAAAATCGGCCGACCGGCCGTTTCGTGACAAAATGAATACGCCAGCCGACCGTTCCCCGACAAAGAGATGGAGATATCTGAGACTAAACGGTCCCGACATCGTATCCTCCTTTCGCGAGAACCCTTTCTTGCCCCCTTCCTAATTCTGATACCTTCCAACCTTAGAATAGCTGCCTGCTTATTCAATAGACCCCAACTTTTCCAAAGTCAAGAAAAACTACAATATGATGTGGCCCTGCCAACCGATCGATCAATATATTGCGGGACCGTCATGGCAAAAAAAGAGCCGGGAATTAATTTCTTCCCGGCTCCTTAGCCAAAACGCCTCTCAGGATTTACCTGATGAGCGGCAAATCAGATGAGCAAGAGAATCCGCCTTCCCTCAGACCTTATAGAAGTCTCGATACCACTGGACAAACCGCTGGATGCCGACTTCAACCGGCGTATCGGGCTTGAACCCTGCGTCCCTGACCAAATCGTCCACATCCGCATAGGTCTCCGGCACATCCCCCGGCTGCAACGGACTCAGATTTCTTTTTGCCGGCTTGCCGATGGCCTTCTCCAACAAGTCGATGAAATACGAAAGACCCACCGGCTGGTGATTACCGATGTTGTAGATTCGGTAGGGAGCGGAGCTGCTCCCTGAATCCGGCCGTTCACCGGACCACTTGGGATCAGGCGACGCAGGCTTATCCAGCACACGAATAACCCCCTCGACAATGTCGTCGATATAGGTAAAGTCTCGTTTCATGTTCCCAAAGTTGAACACCTCGATGGCTTTGCCCTCGAAGATCGCTTTCGTGAACAGGAATAGCGCCATGTCCGGCCTTCCCCAAGGACCGTAGACCGTAAAGAACCGCAACCCCGTGCATGGCAGCCGGTAGAGATGCGCGTAGCTGTGGGCCATGAGCTCGTTGGCTTTTTTGCTGGCCGCATAGAGCGAGACCGGATGGTCCACATTGTCGTGTACGGAAAACGGCATGTGCGTATTGCCGCCGTAGACCGAACTGGACGATGCAAAGACCAGATGCTCCACGCGGGCATGACGGCACCCTTCCAGGATGGTCAAAAACCCGACAAGGTTACTGTCGATGTAGGCTTCCGGATTGAGCAACGAATAGCGCACGCCGGCCTGCGCCGCCAAGTGCACGACGCGACGGATGGGCTCATTGGCAAAGACGGCTGCCATGGCCGTTCGATCCGCAACGTCCACTTTAAGAAAACGAAACCGGTCGTGGGGGGTGAGTTGGGCGAGCCGCGCTTCCTTGAGGCGGACATCGTAATAGTCGTTCAGATTGTCCAGGCCCAGAACGTGGTCGCCGCGCTCAAGCAGCCTGCGAGAGACGTGGTGGCCAATAAACCCGGCGGCGCCGGTCACAAGCACAACTGAGGTAGATTGTCCCATTACGGTGTGGCCCGCCGTCTCAAGCTCGAAGCATCATGGCTGAGGATTTGCACAATGAGGCCGATAGCAATAGGGAGGAGGGGACGTTCGAATGGTTCGGACGAAACGGCCTGGGCAATGTGTCGCCATCAAGTGGAAGGCTCGGCATCGAGGCCCTATCGAGCTTTCTTCACGTAGGCCTTGTACACTCGCTTGGAGTCACTCCCCTCTTCTTCCAACCCCACCATCTCGTGCCCCGTCGTCTGACACCAAGCCGGCATGTCCTTCTTGATCCCTTCGTCATCCGATACGACCTCCAGCACCTGGCCAGGCAGGAGTTCCTTGATCTTCTTGGAAGTCATAATGATCGGCATGGGGCAGAAGTACCCCAGCGTATCGAGTTTCACGTCGGCTTGTATCATGCTTTCCCTAGCAATCAGCTCTCAGCGTTCAGTTATCAGCGCACCCCGGAAAGAAGTTCTCAGAGGAGACCGCGACGTTCCCATGAGCTGAATTGAATACCGATCGCTGACGGCTCTCCTTGTTAGATAAACAGATTCACGCTCCCCTGCCTGGCTTCGGCCAGGTAGGTCGTCACCCCCGCCAACTGATCGACGCCGTCGATCAAGGTGTCTTTCGTAATCCCCATCAGGCCCATCGTGGTAGTGCAGGCGATAAACTTGACGCCGAGATCCTGCGCCATCTGGAGCAACTCAGGGATGCCGGGCATGCGATGCTGCTTCATGACCTTTTTCATCATGCCGGTCCCCAACCCTCCAAAATGGAATCGAGACAAAGGCAGGGTATCGGCTCCGCCCTTGTTAAGCACGCCAAACATCCGGAGCAGCCAATCCTTCGCCTTACTCGACGAGCCCTTGCGACGGATGGCATTCAATCCCCAAAAGGTGAAAAACATCGTGACCTGCATGCCCATGGCCGCAGCCCCGGTGGCAATGATGAACGCTGCCATCACACGATCCATATCGCCGCTGAGCATGACGATCGTCACTTTATCGGGCTTCGTTTCTTGCAGCTCGGCCAAGGCCGTAGCCGGATCGAGTCTGGTCTGGGTCATGGCTGCACCTCTATGCTGAATCACTCACCAAAAGAAGCGTTTGGGTGGGCTGTTTACTGCTCTGACTGTATGCTCTACCAGAGCCACCATCACTATAGAACGCGATTCTTTTTCTTGTCAAGGAAGCCGCTCCGGCAAGATAAATGGGCTGACGCCACGTAAGGCCTGCTGACTCCACCGCTTAGTGATCCTGCCAAACAGAACCCACCCTTATCCGATCCTGTCGTTAGCCAACAGCCCGACCGCCCGCCTGATTTGGTCTCGAGTGCCTAGCAGCACCACCACATCGCCCACCTCCAAGCGGACTTTTCCGGACGGATTCGACTCCGTCACTCCAGCCCGAGTCAGCGCAATGACCGACGCGCCGGTCCGAGGCCGGATCGAGGCCTGTGCCAGGGCCTTCCCCACCGCCGGCGAGTCCGCCTCGATCCGACAAGTCTCCACCTCCACGTCCGCCAGGGTACCGCCCCGGAGATGGTGCGCCATTTCAGGCAGCGCACTGCGCCGGAGCAGGGCATAGCCTTCCCGCCGCACTTGCTCGGCCTTTTGGACGATAAAATCCTGCGGCATCTTATAGGTGCGGAGGACCAAGGCAAACATCTCAATGGAGGTCTCAAATTCCTCCGGCACAACTTCATCGGCACCCAACTGATGCAGTTCTTCCAGTTCCCTCAGATACCGCGTCCGTACCATGATATGGAGGCTGGAGCTGAGCCCCCTGGCGATCTGGACCGTACGCCGGGCCGAGAATGGATCCGAGATGGCAATGACGAGCACCCGGGCATCCTCGATGCGCAGATGACGGAGCACGCTGGGATTCGTGGCATCGCCATAGTAAATGGGGAGCCCATGTTCCGCTTCTCGTCGCACCGTGTCCCCATCCAGCTCCAACACCACATAAGGGATTTCCGTTTCCGCCAAGACCCTGGCTAGGTTGCGGCCGTTCATCCCGAACCCGACCACGATGAC
>VGXD01000234.1 GCA_016873525.1 Nitrospira sp.
CGAGCTGCTTCGAGGCATCTTCTTTCGTTGTTGCATGTCGAATATCTTACAATAGTCCAATCCCCTCGATGTGTTGCAGAACTTTTGGTCCGGGCCATAAGTCCGTGGGGGCCAGCCCGGCGAAGGCCAGGCTGCGTGTTCTGCGTGGCGGCCCAGCGGATGTTGCTCGACCGAGCAAGATTGTGTTATCAATGCGTGTACTGGGTCCTCATGCCGGCCATAATCCGGCCCGGTGTCGAACTTATTCCCGAGCCTCCGGCGATGTCTGACGTTACGCGCATCCTATCCCAGATCGAAGCCGGTGATCCGTCGGCCTCCGAGCGATTACTGCCGCTCGTGTACGAGGAGTTGAGGAAACTGGCCGCGGCGAAACTGGCCCACGAGAAGCCGGGCCAAACGCTTCAAGCCACGGCGCTGGTGCATGAGGCGTATCTGCGGCTGGTGGATGTCGAGTCGGTGCAGCATTGGGATTCGCGAGGGCACTTCTTTGCCGCCGCTGCCGAGGCGATGCGCCGGATCCTGGTGGAACAGGCGCGCCACAAAAAAGCGCTTAAGTCGGGCGGCGATCGGCAACGGGTGGAGATGTCGGTGATCGAAGGGGCCGCCGTCACGCCCCAGGTCGATTTGCTCGCGCTCAATGAAGCGCTCGATCGACTGGAGGCCCGCGATGCGCGGGCCGCCCAGATCGTCAAGCTGCGGTTCTTCGTGGGGATGACCCTGGAAGAAACGGCGAAGGCGATGGGCATTTCCGTCGCAACCGTCAAAACGGACTGGGCTTACGCCAAGACGTGGCTCCGAACCGCCATGCTCGATGGCCCGCCCGATTAGGCTGTGGGCGGAGTTTCGCGAGTTTCTTGCGAATTCACTTAGCCCTTTTCGCTCGGCAATTTCGCATTGAAACGCAGGCGGATCGCATCGCAACGGCGCGGAGTACGATCATGGGAGACCAGTCCCTCGATGAAAAGGCCATCTTCCAGGTGGCCTGCGGTCTCGATTCCCTGCCGGCTCGCCGGGACTACCTGCAAGAGGTCTGCGGCCACCAGCCGGACCTATTGCGGCGTGTATCCCGGTTGCTCGAAGTTCATGCTGAATCGCCCTCGTTCCTTGAGGCGCCGGCCGCCGGTGTCGCGGCCGCTCTGGTAGTGCCTCAGGCGGCCGATTTCTCCGCCCCCGCGCCCGGCCAGTGGATCGGCCCGTACAAGCTGCTCGAGCAGATCGGCGAGGGTGGCATGGGGATGGTCTACGTGGCCGAACAGCGCCAGCCCATGCGCCGGAAAGTCGCGCTCAAGGTCATCAAGCCCGGCATGGATACGCGTCAGGTCGTCGCCCGGTTCGAAGCCGAGTGGCAGGCGTTGGCGCTGATGAACCATCCCCACATCGCCAAGGTATTCGACGCGGGTACGACGCCGGACGGGCGCCCTTATTTCGTGATGGAGCTGGTGCGGGGTGTGCCGGTGACCACATTCTGCGACGAGCATCAGTTCGATACGCGGCAGCGATTGGAGTTGTTTGGGGCGGTTTGCCGGGCCGTGCAACACGCGCATCTGAAAGGCGTGATCCACCGGGATTTGAAACCCTCGAATGTGCTGGTCGAGCTCCACGATGTAACACCGCAGCCCAAGGTCATCGACTTTGGCGTGGCCAAGGCGATCGATCAGCAGCTTACCGACAACACGCTGTATACCGGCCACCAACAGGTGATTGGCACGCCGCTGTACATGAGTCCCGAGCAGGCACAGCTTCATGCGCTGGACGTGGATACGCGCAGCGACGTGTATTCGCTGGGCGTGTTGCTGTACGAGCTGCTCACCGGCAGCACGCCGTTCGATGGCGACACGTTGAAGCGTGCGGGTTTCGACGAGATGCGACGGATGATCCGCGAGGTCGACCCGCCTCGCCCCAGCCGGCGAGTCAGCACGCTGAATGCCGAGGCGCAGTCCACGGTGGCCCACCGCCGCCGCGTCGGTGGCCAGCAACTGCGTCGCGCGCTGGGCGGCGAACTGGACTGGATCGTGATGAAGGCCCTGGAGAAGGACCGCAGCCGGCGCTATGAATCGGCGAGCGCGCTGGCCGCCGATTTGGACCGGTATCTGCACCACGAACCGGTCATGGCTTGTCCGCCCTCGATGGCGTATCGGACGAGCAAGGTGGTACGGCGTCACAAAGTCGCACTCGCGACCGCAACGGCGGTCGTTCTCGCGCTCCTGTTGGGCACGGGCGCCAGCCTGTGGCAGGCGGCCGCCGCCAGGAATGCTCAAGCCGAGGCAGAGCACCATCGGCAGGATGCCGAGCAGAACCTCGAGCTGGCTCGCGAGGCAGTGGACAAATTGCTCGAGCAACTCGACGAGAGCAAACTGCCGCACAGTCCGCGGTTCGATGGCATTCGCCAGGGGCTGCTCGCCGAGGCGATGGCCTTTTACGAGAGGCTTTTGGCGCAGAAGGGAACGGCTCCGGCAGTCCGCTTCAGCACGGCACGTGCCTGGCGGCGGATCGGCGAAATCAAGTTCGACATGGAATACGGCGAGGCGTATGACGCCTATGAAAGATCGTTCGCGGTTCTGGAGGAGTTGATCGCCCGCTATCCGGCGGAACCGAAGTACATGATCGAATTGGCGGCAGCCAAACAGAAGTTCGCTTCCGCACAAATATATCTCGCGGATCGGGATGCCACTCGAATCGAAAAACACTTTCGTCGCGCGCTGAGCCTGCGTCAGACGCTGATGAAACTGGAGCCGCAGGTGCCCGACCATCGCTTTCAGTCGCTGGTCCTGCAAGCAGGACTCGACCGCATCCAAGACCGCCCGTGTGACGAAACATGGCACCGCCGACGCATCGAGATGACGCGCGCCCTGACGGTTCAAGAACCCCAGAGTGTTTCGTACCGCGATTACCTGGCGACGATCCAACACGAATTCGCCGCCTATCTGGCGTCCAACGGAGGTCAGGCCGCTGAAATCGACAGGCTGTTTGATGACAGCGCCGCGGAATTCGAACGATTGTGGCGGGAGGGGCACGGCGAGCGGCAGTACCGCGTGAATCTGGGGTGGACCCTTACCGCGAGGGCAGCTTATGTCGAAAGTCGTGGTGATCCGGCGCAAGCCGAGCAGTTTCTTCGCCGGGCGCTGGAACACTTCGACGAAATGTATCGTCACCTGGTCCTGGGGCACCACGACGAGGCGTTTCGCAGCCTGGTTCGGATTCAACTTGGCGAGCTGCTCGAACGGCAGGATCGGTCGTCTGAAGCGGAGCCCCTCTATCGAGCCGCCTGCGAGGACCTGACGCACGGCGGTTGGGGGCAGCGGTGGAACGCCCTGCTCCACCTGAATTTCCTGCTCATGAAGCAAGGCCGGAAGGAGGTTGCGGCAGAGGGCCTCGCGCAGTCCGTCGCCATGCTGCGCGAAGAACCATGGCACGCCTCCACCGGGTTTCCGTATGATCCGGTGATCGTCTTTGCGGAATTGATGCGTGCCGAGGCGGCGGGCGAGAAGGAGGTGTCCCTGGACGCGGCGCTTGGCCAGTTGAAATTGCCGCGCTGGAAACCAAACGACATTGTGGCCCAAGAGATGCAGAAACACGCCTGGCAGATGACGCGGTACTCCGCCACTCCGTTTCCACGCGCCGCCGTCGCAATC
>VGXD01000235.1 GCA_016873525.1 Nitrospira sp.
TTGTGCCGAGGCGGTCAATCTCGTTCGCCGGCTCGACCGTCTTGGTCGGCCTCGTGGCCTTCGTGCGGGTCGTCATCGTCTTCTACTCCCTTCGAGGGCACCCGGATCCGCGCCGGGCGCTTGACGATGACATTCAGCCGTGGCTGGACCGAGACATCCAGCCTATCTGCGATGACTTCCGGATAAGAGATGGCTATCCCAGACCAGCTTCGCCCGCGTGGAAGCCCTTATCGCCGGGCACCCATACCCGAAGACTGGCCACCGACACGGAACAAGACGGCCATGCTGATCGACTCCGCCTCCTTGCGCGAGATGACGGCACCGGCAACCCTCTGCTCCCTTAGCCAGGCGATGACGTCCTTTGTGGCGGGGCTGCCCGAGGCGCCCCGCACCCAGAGGTGCCAGGTCTCGAAGGTAAGCGCGAGGAGCGGCGGAAACTCCTCGAGCGGCGGAAAGTTTGGGTCCGGCGGCAGATCTTCTTCGTACAGGCGCCGCACGACCGCCGCCACCTCTGCCTTGAACCGCTGGTCGCGCAGCCGCGACTCGCGCCAGGCGGCGACGTCCTTCAGCCGGAACATCCCGCCGGCGACCGGCCGCAACTCCCCGGCGTCGATGGCCGTCGCCAGCTCATCCTCGACGGCAGGATCCTCGAAGAGCAAGTGCAGCCTGCTCCTGTGCTCGTAGGGCCAGTTCAGGGCGGGCCGCAGCGATCGGAGCGGTGGCGAAATCGGCGGTCTAGCGTTGTTCATCGGTGCCTCCCTCAGCAGCGGAGCCCAGGATCGCATGGATCATATGTTCGGTCAGTCGCATGATCAAGGGGTCCGTGAAGGGGTCCCTTCCGGCGTGAGCCGATAGCCAATCGAAAGCCAATGGCCGGGAATCGCGGACAGGAATTGACATGCCCGGCGAATCGCCCACCTGCGAAAAGCGGCAGTTTGAAACGGTTTGCGCCGGTCTGATGTGACCTGCAAACATACGTTCTACTCCTTGCCAAGGTGGGGGTCGCGAGTTCGAATCTCGTCATCCGCTCTCCCAAGAGGCCCGCGCCGTGCCGGTTGCGGGCCTCTTGCTTTGGTGACGGGGAGGCGGATCTGGAGCGCCGGAGCCTATCCGGAGCCAATGGAAGTCCCGGGGTGGCTCCAGAAGTCCGGCTTGGCTCCGGGTGTCCCTGCGTCATTCCACTTTCCGAGGGGTTGCTAGTGGGCGAGAGTAGTGCCGGACAGCACCGCGGTGGCGCCAGTCGCTGGCGCCGGCGAGGGCCCGTTATGCCCAGGACCGCCACCCCACATTGGCCAGCCAGTATTGGCCGGATCACCCGTGTCCACGCAGACCAGGCCGCCGCCCGAGGTGCCCAGGTAAATCCTGCCGCCTTGGACCGCCGGGCTCCATTCCAGGTTCTCACCCACCTGGCAGGACCACAAATCCTTGCCGGTGGCCTGGTCCAGGCACGCAACAGTGCCTTCGAGCATCGTGACGAACAGCTTGCCGTTGGCGAGCGCGGGCGGCACCAGGCGGCGGCTGGGCGCGCCCTCGTTTCCGGCGATCTTGTGCCAGATCGTTTCCTCAGATGACACCGAGTTGCACCGAAGGTCGTCGCCGACAATGAGGAAGCACCGGTCATCAGAGACCACGGGACGTGACCCCTGGTAGCGCCAGCTTCCCGCGACGCGATACTCGCCGACCAGCGACTCGACCTCGTGCAGCTTCGCGGCCGACGGGGCGCTGGCAAAGCCGACCGAGGAGTCGAGGGCGTCGAGACGGGCAGCCTCGCTGGAGCTGCGCTTCGATCGGAGGTACGCCGCCTTTTCGGATGAGTACGCCTTGCGGCCCGACCGCCGACCGGTGCCGGAGTGGTATGCGTGGACTTCCTCGACAGGCGCATCTTCGCCCTCACGCCGCATCGAGACCAGGACGCGATCGCCCGAGACCCAGGGGGCGCTGGTGGCCCGGTAATCCTTGACCCACAGGCACTTGCCCGTGCCAGCATCGAATCGATGGACCCTGCCGTCGTAGGTGCTAACGTACAGCGAGTCGCCGTGGCGGATGGGCGCCGTGATGATGTCGTGCCCGATGGGCGCGCTCCAGACTGGATCGCCCGAGTGAAGCATGAAACAGGCGAGCCGATGGCCAAGGCGATGGCCACCCTCCCGAACCGGATAGGCCATATACACGTGCTGTGCATCCACGGCCGGCTGGGCCATGAGGGGATCGCCGAGCCACCTCTCCCACACGATCCGCCCGGTCGCAGCTTCCACAACGTAAAGCGTGCAAGACTCGGTATTGAACGCGACGAGTCCACCGATCGCCACGGCCGCCGTCGGGCCGTCGTCCTTGGTATGGATCTGCCAGGCCAGCTCCCCGGAAGCCGCGTCAAAGGCGTAGAACTCGTGAGAACCATAGCCACCGCCCACGAACACCAAGCCGTCAGCGACAGCCGGCGTTGCGACCGGACGCCCCCCTGGCAATTCCACCCGCCAACCACTGAAACCGTTGAATGACCTGGGCGTCGCCTTGCTGGTCGGCCTGGGCATCGCGTACCTCCCTTTCGTCTGTGGCTACGCGAAAAACGAAAATGGAACCCGAGTCATTACACCCTCAGGTTCGCATGGGATCGACGGCCCCCTCCTTGCAGCAAAGCCACCGAGATCTTTGGGCCTATCCGGAGTCAATGGTCGTGCCGGGATGGCTCCTGGCGCGAATGGTTTCCTTGATTCCTTTCACGGTCTTCTCGGGGGAGCCCCCGCCTTACCGGAGAAGGTGGAGGGAGTACGCCAGCGATAGACCCGCTATGGAGAGCCCGAGCATCGAAACGACGACGGCGACGACCCAAGCTCTCCGCATCGACCTGGTTACGCTGTCCAATCTCTGGCCGAAGACTGCCTCGGTCGCAGAAAGTCGATCGTGTAGGCCGCGTTGAAGGCGATCCACAGGTAGATAAACTGGCCGTCGACGTCCTGCTCGCGGCCGAACTGCTCGGCCCGTCCGAGCCAGCTGAGCGCACGATGCACTCGAAGGCTCAGATTGGGCGAAAAAGCCTCGCGCTCAGCACGCTGGCGCTCCTTCAGATGGCGGTGAGTCAGCGGGGCATTGCCCGGTTTGCGTGCCACGGTCGGTCCTTATATGTCGTCGATGACTGGTTCTTGCTGCACCATGGGACCAGGAAATCCGCTGGTCGAGTTCCCGGATCATCTTGGCGATCGCCCCCCGCGCCTAGGCGATCGTGAAACGGATTTCATCTAGCGCACGACCGAAGGTATCGCCGTGCGAGAGGGTCTTGAGCATCCGATCAAGCTCCTCGGGGACGTCCTACTTCCCGGGCTTCAAGCCTTGAAGCGCTTGCCGGGGCTTAAAGGGCTCCCTGAGCTGGCGCTGGGACTCGGTGATGGGCCCCGTCTCGCCCTTCTCTACCGGTCTGTTCTTGTTCGTCAATGCTACACACCTGGCCTCGATGTCATTCTCTTACCCACCGGCAAGCGACCATTCTCCGACCGGGCGCCGGGCCAAGCCGGCCATGTCCGGCGTCAATTATTTTTTCCCATCAACGACAATTATTTTTACCGATCGGGTAGTGGTGCGGGTTTGCCGGTTCCCCCTTTTTCCGCGGTTCGGGGAGTGTGGGCCCGATCGACCTG
>VGXD01000236.1 GCA_016873525.1 Nitrospira sp.
ATTCTTTCAGGGTCCGATCCCCGCTCCCTACCGCCAATTGCAAAAGGCGTATTCCTGGTCGCCAGCCCCATTCTATTTGACCCAAACTTCCGCGAGACCGTGATTCTGATTTGCGAACATGGTCCGGAAGGAACGCTCGGCGTCATTGTGAATCGGCCGACCGACCTGCCTCTCTCGGAAGTCTTGCCGCATCTTCCGGTTCTAAAGGGGACTTCCTATGTGCTGTTTGCCGGAGGGCCGGTTCAGCCCGAGGAGATTCTCATGCTGTTTCGCATCAGCGAGACGCCGGCCGACCTCAAGCCGGTGATGGAGGGCATCTATCTCGGAGGCAACCTTCGCCTGCTCGAGCGCGTTATCACGCAGCCTCAGCCGACTGAAACTTTCCGGGCCTTTGCCGGCTATGCCGGCTGGGCCCCAGGGCAACTGGAATATGAGCTGGCTACGGGCTCCTGGGCGATCGTGCCGGCTGATTCGATGAGCCTCTTCGACAAGGACCCGACCGATCTCTGGCCGGATCTGCTGGAGCGGCTGCAAGCGCCTGGCGTCGTTCGTTTGCACGAGAACCTGGTGAGTCGTTGGCAGGAGGATCGGTAACCCATTCCTCTAGCGCCTCATGGCTGGGGCAATGGGAAGAGGGGGACGCGATGAAACAGCCCAGGACCGACACGATCCGCAATCTCGCCGTCGTTTCCTACACCGGAGCCGGAAAAACCACGTTGGCGGAAGCCCTCCTCTATACGGCCGGAGTCGTTCCTGCGATGGGCTCCGTTGCGGCCGGGAGCACGGTGTCAGACTTCGAGCCGGAGGAGGCTCACCGCAAGATATCGGTCAGTGCTTCCGTGCTCCATTTCGAGTGGAAGGGCATTACTTTCAATTTGATCGATACGCCTGGCGCTCTCAGTTTTCTGGGAGAGGCCAGGGCGGCACTGCGCGCGGTCGATGGGGTTGTGTTGGTCCTGGGTGCATCGGCCGGAGTCAGGGCGGAGCTTGAGAAAATCTGGTCGGCGGTCAACGAATGGGACTTGCCCTGTGTCCTCTTTGTGAATGAACTGGACAAGGAACGGACAGCCTTGGAGCCGGTTCTGCGGGAGTGCGAAAAGGCCCTCGAATGTAAGGGCCTGCCCATCGCGATGCCGATCGGAGCAGAGTCGAACCTGGAGGGGGGGGTGGATCTGGTTGGTGGTGGCGCGTATCGCGTTGCCCAGGGCAACGCCAAGGTGCAGGAAGTTGCCATCCCGGCTGAGTGGGCCGGCGCGTCGGCGGAGGCACGAAAAAAACTGGCGGAAGGAGTCGCTGAAACCGATGACCGGCTCGTGGAAAAATACTTGGCGGAAGGGGAGTTGACGGCCGAGGAGATCGTCCAAGGCCTGAAAGCCGGCACCGCCGCGCGGAAATTTCTCCCGGTCCTATGTGGGGCTGCCGTCAAGCGAATCGGGGCCTCCCTCTTGTTGGATGCGTTGGCGGCCTATTGCCCGTCGCCGGTGGAGCGGGCCTCCCGACGGCCGCTGACCGGCACGCACCCCCAGAGCGGGGAGTCGGTGACACGCCGGCCCGAGCCGTCCGAGCCCTTCTCCGGCTACGTGTTTAAGACCGTGATCGACCCCTTTATGGGGCACATGAGTTATGTGAGGGTGTTGTCCGGAACGCTCGCCGCCGACGCATCGTTCTACAATTCCAGCCGGATGGTCAAGGAAAAGGGCGGCCACCTCTTCGTGATGCTTGGGAAAAAATACACCCAGGTGCCCTCGCTCAGCGCGGGCGAGATCGGCGCCATCGGAAAGCTCAAGGATACCCGAACGGGGGATACGTTGTGCGACGAGCACCATCCGATCCTCTATCCCAGGCTTCAGCCGGCCCGACCGGTACTGTCCTTTGCCCTTGAGCCCAAGTCCAAAGCCGACATCGAAAAGGTCAGCCTGGGGTTGCACAAGCTTGTGGAAGAGGACCCGACGCTGGAATTTGTCCGCAACCCAGAGACCAAGGAAATGATCCTGAGCGGCATGGGCCAGTTGCACGTGGACGTAGCCTTCGAGAAGCTGCACCGCAAGTATGGGGTCGAGGTGAACATCCACACCCCTAAAGTCCCCTACAAAGAAACCATACGGAAGATGGCGCAAGCGCAGGGCAAGTACAAGAAGCAGACCGGTGGGCATGGGCAGTTTGGGGACTGCTGGCTGCAACTCGATCCGCTGCCCAGGGGGAAGGGCTTCGAGTTTGAGAACAAGATCGTCGGCGGCGCCATTCCGCGCCATTTCATCCCGGCGGTTGAAAAGGGCGTCGTGGAGGCCATGCATGAAGGGATTTTGGCCGGGTGTCCGGTCGTGGATGTCCGGGCCTCCGTCTATGACGGGTCCTACCACACCGTGGATTCTTCCGAAATGTCCTTCAAGATCGCGGCTTCGATGGGGTTTAAAAAGGCCATGGAGTCGGCCCAACCGATCTTGCTGGAGCCGATCATGACGGTTGAGGTCACGACGCCGGATGATGCGGTCGGGGCGGTAATCGGGGATCTCAACGCACGGCGCGGACGCATCCTTGGGGTCATGGCGAAGGGGACCGTGGAGACCATTCAGGCGCTCGTACCTTTGGCGGAGATGTTGAAATACACGCCCACCATGAACTCGATCACCGGCGGGCGCGGCAGTTACGCGATGGAGTTCCACGCTTACGAGGAAGTCCCCCGCGACCTGGCGACCAAGATCGTCGAAGAACACAAAGCCGCCAAACAGGCCGTGAGCCAGTAGTTATGAGACAGCCGACCAAGCCGTTCGCCCTCTGCGTTGACAACGCCGACTACAAGGCTTCTTTGATCCTGGGCAAGGCGTATCGAATTATCACGGATTCGGTCGCAGCGAAGGATGATCTGGTACGGATCGTGGACGAAAGCGGCGAAGATTACCTTTATCATAAGACCTACTTCGTCTTTGTTGAGTTTCCGAGGGCCATTGCGAAAAAGATCAGGTCACTCGAAACCGTCACCGTTTAACTAGCCGTTGCTGGTGGTCTTTCCAGGCGTCACACCTGAACGACCGGTCATTAGCCGGCCCCGCTAAGCGGCCTTTTCGTCGGACGTTGTTGGGAATCGCGCTGGGTTGGAGTACAATCTCAAGAAAGCTAATGCCGACGGTCCTGAGGATAGGTCCCTACCGCTTTTTCTTTGTATCCCTTGATCGCGGTGAGCCGCCGCATATTCATGTGAGACGTGAGGGCATGGTCGCGAAATTCTGGTTGGACCCGGTTGTTCTTCAACGGGCAGGGGGATTCAACCGGACATAAATCAGCGCAATCACCAAGCTCGTCCAAGAGCATCGTGAGACATTTCTGGAGGGATGGTATGAATTCTTCGGCCACTGAGACGCAGGAGGCTCGGGCTCGACAGGTGAGCGTGACGGAAGAGGCTTTGACGGTGGATCTAGTGGATGGACGGACGATTACGGTGCCGCTGGCCTGGTATCCTCGCCTGTGGCATGGCACGCGTGAGGAGCGTAGCCATATTGAGGTCGTCGGAGATGGAACCTATATCCACTGGCCGGACCTGGACGAGGATCTGACCGTGGCCGGCCTTCTGGCCGGTCGCCGTTCCGGAGAGAGTCCGGAATCTTTAAAGAAGGGTCATGACTAGTTTAGCG
>VGXD01000237.1 GCA_016873525.1 Nitrospira sp.
GCGCCTACGTGGAGCTGTACCGCAAGATGCTGGCCGATTGACGGGCGATCGGCCGCCGGGAGGGGATTATCGGTTCGGCCGCAGGGTCTCGTCTTCGTACTGGGCGAAGAGCCGTTTGCTTTCCGGGTGGAGAGGGGTGCCGCCTCCGTGGGGAATGCCCACCGAGCGGAAGAGGGGCGCCAGCTTTCCGGTCGGGTGGAGATAGCCGGCGCGCAAGGGCACGGACCGGCGGTGGTGCCGGATGAGGTGGCAGGGCGTCGGCCTGATGCTGGTCAACCAATCGGCGATGTCCTGGGGATTGCCGATGGACGCCGAGAGCAGCAAGAGTTTCGCCTGGGCCGGGCAGAAGATGATCGTCTCCTCCCAGACGACGCCGCGTTCCGGATCGGCGATGTACTGGGATTCGTCCATGATGACGAGGCCGAGGGTATCCAGCCGTACGTCGATCTCGCCGCCCGCCGCATCGTAGAGCAGGTTCCGCAAGATCTCCGTTGTCATGATCAGCAGCGCAGCCTGCGGGTTGTCCTGCCGGTCGCCGGTCAAAATCCCCACGCGGTCCGATCCAAACAGGCGGGAAAACTCCGTGAACTTCGTGTTCGAGAGGGCCTTGAGGGGCGACGTATAGATCACGGTGCGGTCCGCCTCGATGGCCCGCCTCGTGGCTTCGATCGCCACGTAGGTTTTCCCGCTGCCGGTCGGGACGCTGACGATCACGTCCGTTGTGGCCAGGGAGGTGAGGGCGTCTTCCTGCCAGGCGTCGGGGATAAAGGGTTTCGGCTCCGGGACGCCGATCCCTTCCAAAAACGCCGTGAGGTCGACCGGCGATTCGGCTGGTTCGCCCTCGGCCTGACCGGTCGGCGCGGCGGCGCCCTGACGAAGCCGCGGCGCCGGTTCCGGCCTCGCCTTCCGGTGCGGAGGCGGCGGAGTCTTCAGACTTTCTTCTATCAACACTTGCAGGTCCGATTCCAGCCCGGCCCGCTTGTCGCCGGAATGCTGAAGCAGGGCTTCAATCAAGCGGCGCTTGCCCAGCCTGAAATGTCTGGGGACGCGGCCTTGCGCGAGCCGGTGCAGCCGTGTGACCGGCTGTTCGGCCAATAATTGTTCCAGTTCGTCGGTGGTCATGGTTGCTCCGCCAGTCTATCAAGTCTGAAAGTTCTCAAGTCGTCAAGTTTGGGACGGGTAACTTTGAAACTTTCTGACTTGGCGACATCTTCACGGTAATTCTTCCAACACGCCTCTGCGCAAGTTCTTGATGGCTTTGCCGGCCGTGTCTGCCAGCCCCGGATGCGTGCCGCGCAGTTGATGGACCTGCGACAGGTATTCGAGGGTCCTGGCCAGGAGCCGGTAAATATCGCCTTCGGCCATGGTCGTGGTGCGGCAGAGGCCGATCCAGGTGAGGGTCGGCTCGCCGATCCAGCGTTCCACCAACGCGGCCACGTCGGCCCGTAGGAGGGGCGGGTCTTCGTGCGGCGCCATCGATTCAGCCAGTTGGCGGACTTGCCGCAGCAGCGAGGCCAGGCCGGGGCTGATTCGGGGAAAGGCCCCGGGCCGGTCGTCGTCGTGGGCGAGGCTGGCCAGGATGCCGGCCAGAACCTGCGGTTCGATGCCGCTGAAGGCGTCGGCGCGGATCAGCTCGGTGATGAGGAGGGAATGGTCGATACGGATCAGCCTGGCCCATTCTCCGTCGCTGGTGAGCTGACAGGTCGGCGTGAGATAGCCGAACTGCTGGAGCACCTCGGCGCGGTTTTGGAATCGATGCCAGAGTCCCGTGCGGAGCGCTTGGATGGCCTTGGTATGGCGATGGACATCCTGACGGATTTTGAGGGCTGCGGCGTGGTCCTTCTGACAGGCCGGACGCGAGGGACAGGTGGGACAAGGGAACTCGTCGGTCAAGGTCTGGGAAATTTCGCTGGCTTCATCTTCCTTCTGCACGAGGATGGGGAGCAGCGGCATGCGAACGGGGAGGTCCGAGGCCTGGCGGACCAACTCCTCCAGGCTTGTCGGGGTGACCCAGGGATAGACCGGGGCTTCGGCCGCGTCGAAGGTGCGATCGAAGACCTGGGTGACGGCGCTGGCCGGACTCTCGGTGACGGCGCCGCCGGGGCGCAGGATGGTGATGGTCGGGCTTCGTTGGCCTTTGCTCCGGTATTGCCGCAGGACGATCCCGCGTCCTTTCGTCAGCCCGACCACGCGGCCCGGAGTGAGGAAGTGGAGGCGCGCGGCCAGTTCGGGCGGCTCGCGGCGGGTGGCCTGGACGCGGTGAGCCTTCTGCTTTCTGGCATGGTCGAAGACCTGCCACTGCGTAATCCAATCCGTGCAGACGCGGGGGCCGAAGGGCTCCATTTGCACGTGCAATTGGTCCAGCTTGTCCTGCAAGGTTTCGGCCCGTCGGTTGAGCTGGAACTGCGCGAAACTGCGCGCCAGGATTCCTTGGATCTGATCCAGCGGGTGCGCCTTGAGCAGGTTCAACACCATGGGGTAGGAGATGACGAATTGACTGTCGATTGCTTCCGGATGGCCGGTGAGGCCCTTGGTCAGCACGCTCAAGTCGATGTAGGGGGACGGGGTGACGATGGCGAAGCCGACCAGGTCCTTGCCCCGACGGCCGGCCCGTCCGGCGAGCTGCTGAATCTCTCCGACCGTCAGGTCGGTGAAGTCTCTGGATTTGCGGACGCTGGATTGGGTGATGACCACGGTGCGGGCGGGAAAGTCTACGCCGGCGGCCAGGGTGGTGGTGGCGAAGACGGCGTCCAGGCAGCCTTGCCGCATGAGTTCTTCGATGGCGATTTTCCACGAGGGCAGGTGGCCGGCGTGGTGCGCCGCCACGCCGACCCGCTGGACGACCGGCATGAGCGGGTGTTCGGCGATGCTGGGATATTGCCGGACCAACTGCTCGAAGACCGACGCGATGGCGTCCTGCCGCGCGGGCGGCAGCGTGGTATGGCTGCGCTCGAAGGCCTGCATGGCATCGTCGCAGGCGCGGCGCGAGGTCAGGAAGACGATGGCCGGGGTCAGGTGTTTGTGACGGAGGGCTCCGATCAGGTCAACCGGATGAATCGAGGGGGGCATGCAGTTTCATTCCCTTGGAAATGGCCACCAGGCCGGATTCGGTCACGGTAAAGCGTTTGCGGTCGGCCTCGTGGTCGTAGCCGATCTCGGTCCTCGGCGGGATGACGACGTCTTTGTCGATGATCGCCCGTCGAATCTTGGCGTGGTCGCCGATTTCCACGTTTTCCATCACGATCGACTCCCGAACTTCCGCATGGTCTTGGACGCGGACATTGGGGGAGAGGACCGAGTTCTTGACCCGGCCGCCCGAGATGATGCAGCCGCCGCAGACGATGGAGTCCAGGGCGACGCCCATCCGGCCGCCGTCGAAGTCCTGGGCGAAGACGAATTTGGCCGGGGGGAACTGGCCTTGGTACGTCCGGATCGGCCAGTTCTGGTCGTAGAGGTTGAACAGGGGGTCCACCGCCACCAGGTCCATGTTGGCTTCCCAATAGGCGTCCAGCGTTCCGATGTCGCGCCAGTATTTGACCGCTTTTTTGTTTTTGTCCTGGAACTTGAAGGCAAAGACGCGGCTCTGTTGGATCATGCGCGGGATGAC
>VGXD01000238.1 GCA_016873525.1 Nitrospira sp.
GAATGAGCATGGCGGAAAAACCTGGCACTTTGACGATACTCCTTCATCGCCTTCGCCCGTCGCCATCATCTGTGTATCAACGCCGGTTTCCGCTGGTGGTACACCGAACGTCAGTCATGTCCGCCAGGCGGCCCGAGCCCTCAGTGGCACGATGCCGGATAGGTGCCTTGTCATTACTCGGAGTACAGTCCCAATCGGGACCACACGGAACGTGGTGCTGCCCGAGCTTGCCAAGAGCGGAACTCGCTTCTCCCTGGCGTACTGTCCTGAGCGGACAATCCAAGGACAGGCCCTCCGCGAGCTTATCGAACTCCCGCAGGTGGTTGGGGCTCTGGACCGAGAAAGTGCTGAGGCGGCGGAATCGTTCTTTCGGCGCCTACAGGTGCGGGTTGTACCGATCTCTTCTTTGGAAGCAGCGGAGATGGTGAAACTGGCCAATAATTGTCATACCGATCTGATCTACGGATATGGAAACGAAATCGCCTCCATTGCCGAGGGCTATCACCTTGATCCGCTTGAGATTATCCGGGCTGCAAATGCCGGGTATCCGCGTCCGGACTTGTGCAAGCCCGGATTTGTCGGTGGGCCGTGTCTTACCAAGGACCCATTGCTATTCGCGCATTCCGCCCGGGAGCGAAATTACAGGCCATACCTGATCAAACAAGCCCGGGCCCTAAATGCCGGATTGCCCGGACGATTCGCCAAGCAGATGTTCGCGATGCTTCAGAGTGCCGGTATCCAGCTGGCGCAGGCCTCAGTGCTCGTCTGCGGGATTGCCTATAAAGGAAGTCCAGTGACCGATGACATGCGGGGTGCTGCCTCCATCCCATTTATCCGCAAGATCAGTCAAAAAGTTCGATCAGTCTGGGCGCATGATTTCCTCGTTAAGCCAAGTACTCTTTGCGAGATCGGCGCCAGACCCGTCTCTCTCCAGCAGGGGTTCCGCTTGGCCGACGCAGTGGTCTTTCTAACCAATCATCCCGATTATGAGAAGCTGGACTTGCTGCCACTTCTTTCAAGAAGCCGTCGGCCGCTTGTCTATCTGGATGCGTGGCGAATGCACGATGCTCGTCCGGAGCTGATGCAGCCCGGCATACTCTACGGCGGGCTCGGCTTTGTACGAAAAGGTTTCGAATGAGCAAGGTGCTGATTCTCGGAGGAACCGGTTTCATTGGGCTAGAGTTAGCAAAACATCTCCATCGGGAATCTGACCGCCACGACATTTGGCTGGTTGACAATTTCTCTCGTGGGCGATGCGACGCTGAAGTTGAGGGCTTCCTCAAGAAATCTGCGGGATGTCATCTGCATTGCGCGGACCTGACGGTAGCGAAGTCTTTCGAGGTCCTGAATGAGACATACGATGAAGTATATCTGCTTGCCGCCGTGGTCGGTGTTCGCTATACGAAGGAGAATCCTGCCGAGGTCCTTCGCACAAATGTTCAGATCACCATGAATGTCCTCGATTGGGCACACAAGGCGACCGTCGGGCGCCTGCTTTTTGCATCTAGCAGCGAGGTGTATTCTGGAGCCGTCGAGCTTGGCATTGCTCGCGTCCCAACTTCCGAGAGTACCCCCTTGGTGATTACCGACATCAAGGAAGCCCGTTTTTCCTACGCGGTAAGCAAGACGGTGGGTGAAGCGATGGCCCTGGCATACGACACGGCATATGCCGTGCCCTGCGTCGTCGTGCGGTTTCATAACGTCTATGGACCGCGCATGGGCTATGAGCACGTCATTCCAGAACTGACTCTCCGTGCGTTGCGTCACGAAATGCCGTTTCGAGTGTATGGCGCTGATCAGACCAGAGCGTTCTGCTTCGTTGACGATGCGGTCCGCGGCACGGTGATGGCAATGCGAAGCGGGGTTCGCCGTGGCATCTATCATATCGGTAACGACAATGAAGAAGTGACTATTGCTGACCTGGCGAAACGCATCCAGTCTTTAACTGGCCATCATGCCGACGTGGCAGCGCTACCTGCCAGTGCCGGGTCTGTTTCCCGACGGTGTCCGGACATAGGAAAGATGAGAGCGCTTGGCTATGAACCCCGGGTCTCGTTGGACGAAGGTCTTGGAGCGACGGTTGATTGGTACCGCCGCCACCAGACCATGAATGGATAGAGAAGAGAGTGCTTCCCCTCTCCGAACCCAGTTTTGGCGGAAACGAATGGCGATACATAAAGGAGTGTCTGGATTCCGGCTGGGTGTCCTCGGTTGGGCCGTTTGTCGAAAATTTCGAAAAAGTTATCGCGGATTACGTTGGTGCTGGGCACGCCGTGGCGACCGTGAACGGGACAGCCGCACTCCATGTCGCCTTGTTGATAGCCGGTGTGAAGCCGGAGGACGAGGTTCTGGTACCGGCTTTGACGTTCATTGCGCCGGCCAACGCCGTCAGGTATTGCCGAGCCCATCCTGTATTTTTAGACGTCGATCCTCGAACCGGAAACCTGGACCCCGATGCCCTCGACACCTTTCTGCGGGAAGAGTGTCGTTCAGGTGACGGGCCGCCCATCCATCGCCGGACGGGGAGACGGGTCTCCACCGTTCTCCCGGTGCATCTCTACGGGCATCCGGCAGATATGGACGCCATTGGCGCGCTGGCCAAGCGGTACGGCTTGGCCGTGGTGGAGGACGGGGCGGAAAGCCTCGGGGCGGTAGCCAGGGGGAAACGGCTCGGGTGCAGCAGTGATCTCTTATGCTTCAGCTTCAACGGGAACAAGGTCATCACGACCGGAGGAGGCGGGATGATCGTGACCCGCCACGCCGGTCTTGCCCGGCGGGCCCGGCATTTGACGACGCAGGCCAAAGCGGACAAGACCGAATACCGGCATGACGAAATCGGCTTCAATTACCGGATGCCCAGCATTAATGCGGCCCTCGGGTTGGCCCAACTGGAGCAACTCGACGGCTTTCTGAAACGCAAGCGGATCATTGCCGAGATCTACCAAAAGGAGCTTGGAAGTCTTAACGGTCTCCGGGTATGCGGAGAGACTGAATGGGCAGCGAGCAGTTATTGGCTGGTGAACATTTTTGTGGATGAGGCCGAGGCGGGCATCTCGTCGAGGACACTTCAAACACGCTTGGAAGCACACGGCATCGCGAGCCGCCCCCTCTGGTATCCATTGCATCGCCAGCCGGCCTATACCAGTTGCCATGCGTACCGGGTTGAGACCGCCGACCGGCTCTGGGCGCAAGGGCTGAGTCTGCCGTCCTCGCCCCAACTTACGGACTCGCAGGCACTCATGGTATGTGCGGCAGTACGGGAGGCTCTGCAAGACTAACGATTCTGCGAGGAATCTATGGGAGATATTCTCAAAGGCAACTTCAAGACCCGTAAGGCTGTCACCGGGGAGCAGGATGAAGATCTGACGAACCAGTTCGAGCGTGAAGCGTTGAAACGGCTCGGCGGCAGCATTTCCTTTGTCTCCAAGAAAAAGTTCCTCTACGGCGCAGAGCGGGATCGCGATTCAAACTCTGATGCCTCTTAAACCGATCCGCCAACGAGCCACAAGCGTCGCCGCCTCTCCACTCGGCCGGCAAATCGCGTCAGTGCTGGACGGCATCACGCTCGAAAAGGTGACCGAGGCCGGATTTGCCAATGCCCAGGC
>VGXD01000239.1 GCA_016873525.1 Nitrospira sp.
CATCGGATGACGGCTACTCGATCAGATCCAACTTGATGTTCAATTCCTTCAACTGCGCGGGACTGACCTGCGACGGCGCATCGGTCATGGGACACTGGGCCCGCTGGGTCTTGGGGAAGGCGATGACGTCGCGGATGGAGTCGGCGCCGCCCAGCAGCATGATCAAGCGGTCCAGCCCGAAAGCGATGCCGCCATGGGGCGGGGCGCCGTATTCGAGGGCTTCCAAGAGAAACCCGAACTTGGCCGTCGCCTCCTCCTTGCCCATGCCGAGCAGGTCGAACACTTTGCTCTGCACCTCCCGGCGATGCATCCGGGTGCTGCCGCCGCCCAGCTCATTGCCGTTTAAAACCAGGTCGTAGGCCTTGGCCCTGACCTTGAGCGGGTCGGACTCCAGCAGCGGCAGGTCCTCGTCCAGCGGCGCGGTGAAGGGGTGATGGATGGCCACGTAGCGTTTGACCGCCTCGTCGTAGTCCAGCATGGGAAAATCCACCACCCAGAGAGGCCGCCAGTCCTTCTGATCGATCAGGTTGCGTTCTTCGGCCAGGAGCAGCCGGAGCCGGCCCAGCACGTCGTGCACCACTTTGGGTTTGTCGGCGACGAAGAGCACGAGGTCGCCGGCCTGCGCCTCCGGCACCGCCGCCAGGAGTTGCCGCGCGTCCAGAAACTTGGCGATGACGGACTCCAACTGGCCGTCGCCCACGATCTTGACCCAGGCCAGGCCCTTGGCGCCGAAGCTCTTGGCCGTTTCTCCCAAGGCGTCGATACGGCTCCGGGAAATCTCCGCCCCGCCCTTGACGACGATCGCCTTGACCAGGCCGCCCTTGGCAAGCGTGTCCTTGAAGACCTTGAATTCGGTTTTCGAGGCAAAGTTTTGGAGATCGTGCAGCGGCATCCCGAAGCGGAGATCGGGCTTGTCCGATCCGTAACGGCCCATGGCCTCCGCATAGGCCATCCGTGGAAAGGGTTTGGGCAGCTCGACCCCGGCAACCTTCTTGAAAACCTGCCGGATCATCTCCTCCATCAAGACCATGATCTGCTCGCGGTCGATGAAGGACAACTCCAGGTCGATCTGGGTGAATTCCGGTTGGCGGTCGTGACGAAGATCCTCGTCGCGGAAGCACCGCGCGATCTGGTAATAGCGATCCACGCCGCCGACCATCAAAATCTGCTTGAACAGTTGCGGCGACTGCGGCAGCGCGTAGAAGCACCCCGGATTCACCCGGCTGGGCACCAAGTAGTCGCGCGCCCCTTCCGGCGTGCTCTTGGTGAGCATGGGCGTTTCCACTTCCAGGAAGCCCTGCTCGTTGAGGAAAGCCCGGGCCTGCTGCATCACCTCGTGGCGCAGGCGCAAGAGCCGCTGCATCTTGGGCCGGCGCAAATCCAGGTAGCGGTACTTCAGCCGCAAGGCTTCGGTGACCTCGCTCTCGTCCTCGATCAAGAAGGGGGGCGTCTTCGCTTCGTTGAGAATCTCGACCGTCGCGACCAAGACCTCGATCTCGCCGGTGGTCAGATTGGGATTTGCCGATCCCTCCGGCCTCAGGGCCACGGCGCCGGTCAGGGCCACGACGAATTCACCACGGAGCCCATGGGCCTGCTGATGAGCGGCGGGACTGATTTCAGGGTTGAACACCACCTGCGTCATCCCCTGCCGGTCCCGCACATCGATAAAAATCACGTTGCCGTGGTCGCGCCGGCGCTGCACCCAGCCGTTGAGCGTCACGGTCTCTCCCACGTGTCGGCGCGACAGCTCGCCGCACCGATGCGTTCGCATCATCATGATCCACGCCTCCGCATGCGCGGGTTCGATCCACGGGACAAAGGACGCGATGGGCGTCCCCTCCCCTCTGCCATGCGCCTCGGAGCGGGACCTGAGGACCTTGTGCTGCGCGGACTCGAGGCTGTGGGCAAGGGGCGTGGGGCGCGGCCCCTTCCCTGGACCGCACGCCTCGGCAACGGCCGTGAGGGCTTCGCGTCTTTTGCCTCAAACCCCTCGCCTCTGGCAAGGCGCTCGCGCACAAGTGCGCGCAGGGCATTGGCCTCCCGATCCGTCAGGTAGCGGTATTGCCCACGGGCCAGATCGCCCAGGCTCAAGGGACCGAACCGCACCCTGGTAAGTTTGATGACCGGATGGCCGACAGATTCCAGCATCCGCTTCACCTGGTGCTTGCGCCCCTCATGGATGGTGATCTCCAGCCAGGAATTTTCTTGCGCCTTCCGAATCTTTTTGACGAAGGCGGGGCCGGTGCGGCCGTCTTCCAAATCCACGCCCTTCTCCAGCAATTCGATCTCCTCGTCCGTCAGCACACCCTTGACCTTGATGAGATAGGTCTTGGGCACGTGGTACCGAGGATGCAGGAGCGCCTGGGCCAGCTCCCCCTGGTTGGTCAGGAGCATCAAGCCCTCGCTGTCGAAATCGAGCCGCCCGACGGGGAACACCCGCAACCCGACCCCGTCCAGCAAGTCCATGATGGTCAGCCGGCTGGCCGGGTCGCTCAGGGAGGACATGTAGCCCTTGGGCTTGTTGAGCATGAGAAAGACCGATGGCGGCACCGCTTTCAAATGCCGCCCGTCCACCTTCACGTGGTCCTTTTCCGTATCGACCTTCGTGCCCAGTTCGCGGACGACCTGGCCGTTCACGGTCACGCGGCCCTGCACGATCCATTCTTCCGCCTTGCGGCGAGAAGCCAGACCGGAGTCGGCGATCACTTTTTGCAATCGAATTTCCATAATCCGTGAAGCGTTATGCGTGAGGCGCAACTAAGACTGCGTGACGGCTGCCTAGCGCATCACCCATTGCCCATCCCCCATCACGAGTTCTATTCCCATTCTATCGTGCTGGGCGGCTTGGAACTCAGGTCGTAGACCACCCGATTCACCCCGCGCACCTCGTTGATGATCCGGCTGGAAATCGTGCCCAGCAACTCGTGGGGCAGCTTGGCCCAGTCGGCGGTCATCCCGTCCAGACTGGTCACGGCCCTCACCGCGATCACGTATTCGTAGGTCCGTTGGTCGCCCATCACCCCCACGGTCCGCACGGGAAGCAGGACCGCAAAGGCCTGCCACAATTCCCGATACAGGCCGGATTGTCTGATTTCCTGATCCACGATGGCTTCGGCGTTGCGTAAAATCGTCAGCCGCTCCGGCGTCACCGCCCCCAAGACGCGGATCGCCAAGCCGGGGCCGGGGAACGGCTGACGCCAAATGATCTCGTCCGGAAGCCCCAGCTCCTTGCCCAACACCCGCACTTCGTCCTTGAACAGCTCGCGCAGCGGCTCGATCAGCCGGAGCCTCATCTTGGTGGGTAGTCCGCCGACGTTGTGATGCGTCTTGATCGTCGCCGAAGGCCCCTTGAAGCTGACGCTCTCGATCACGTCCGGGTAGAGCGTCCCTTGCACCAGATAGTCCCCCCGTCCCAGACGCTTGGCCTCGCTCTCGAAGTTCTTGATGAAGAGCCGCCCGATGATCTTGCGCTTCCGCTCCGGATCGGTCACGGACCGTAAGCCCGCCATAAACTGCGCGGTACAGTCCAGAAACTTCAGGTTCAG
>VGXD01000240.1 GCA_016873525.1 Nitrospira sp.
GTGCTGCGCAAGCTGGCCGGCAACTGGACCTTCGTGGTCGTCACCGACCGGGTGGAGCTGGACGAGCAGATCGCCAAGACCTTCAAGACCGTGGGCGCGGTGAGCGAGGCCGAGGGCGACCAGTGCCATGCCGCCAGCGGCGCGCATCTGCGGGAGTTGCTGCGCGGCAACCACCGCTACGTCTTCACGCTCATTCACAAGTTCCAGACGCCCGAGGCGCTGACCGACCGTTCCGACGTGATCGTGCTGACCGACGAGGCTCACCGCAGCCAGTACGACACGCTGGCGCTCAACATGCGCGCGGCGCTGCCAAGAGCGATGTTCCTGGCCTTCACCGGCACGCCGCTGATCGCGGGCGAGGAGCGCACCAAGGAGGTCTTCGGCGACTATGTGTCGATCTACGACTTCCAGCAGTCGGTGGAGGACGGCGCGACCGTGCCGCTGTTCTACGAGAACCGCACGCCGGCACTGGAACTGGTCAACCCCGACCTCAACGACGACATCTACGACCTGATCGAAGGCGCCGCCCTGGACGCGGAGCAGGAGGAGAAGCTCGAAAAGGTGCTGGGGCGGCAATACCACCTCATCACGCGCGACGACCGGTTGGAGACGGTGGCGCAGGACATCGTGCGGCACTTCCTGGGGCGCGGCTTCGTGGGCAAGGCGATGGTGGTGTCGATCGACAAGGCCACGGCGCTGCGGATGCACGACAAGGTGAAGAAGCACTGGGCGGCCGAGATGGCGCGAGTGAGGAAGGAACTGGGCCGCCATGGCATGCCCAGGAGCGAGGAGGTGGCGCTGCAGCAGCGGCTGGAGGTGCTGACCACGACCGACATGGCGTTGATCGTTTCCCCCGGCCAGAACGAAATCGCGCAGATGAAGAAACTCGGCCTCGACATCGCGCCGCACCGCAGGCGCATGAACGAGTCACAGCCGGGGCTGGACGAGAAGTTCAAGGACACGAGCGACCCCCTGCGACTGGTGTTCGTCTGCGCCATGTGGCTGACCGGCTTCGACGCGCCGAGATGCTCGACGGTCTACCTCGACAAGCCGATGCGCAATCACACGCTGATGCAGACCATTGCCCGCGCCAACCGGGTCTTTCCGGGCAAGCACTCAGGCGTGATCGTGGACTACGCCAACGTTTTCGTATCGCTGGAAAAGGCGCTGGCCATTTATGGGGCGGGAAAGGGCGGTGCCAATCCGGTCAAGGACAAGGCGCAGCTGGTCGCGGCACTGCGTGACGCCGTCGCGGCGGCCACGGCATTCTGTGCGAGCCACGGTGTCGATCTCGGGACGATGGAAGCCCTGCCGCCGGGCAGCATGGAGCGACTGGCCGCCATCGAGAACGCCATTAACGCGCTGATCGGCCCCGACGCCCTGCGGCGGGAGTTCTTCGGCCACGAGAAGCTTGCCGGCACGCTGTACCGCGCCGTGAAGCCGGACCCGGCGGCGATCGAGTTCTCGATGCGCGTTGCCGGCATCGCCACGCTGGCCGGGGCGATCCGGGCCAAGCTCAGCCCCGACCCGCCGGACATCGCCGCTATCCTCAACCAGATCAGCGGACTGCTCGACGAGTCGATCGTCGGCCTGACGATCCGAGATGGCGGACCTCCGGCTATCGATCTTTCGAAGATCAACTTCGAGGCCCTGGCTCAGCGCTTCAAGGAATCGAAGCACAAGAACACCGACCTCGAAGCACTCAAGGCAGCGATCATGGCCAAGCTGGAGAAGCTTGTGCGCCTGAACCGCACCCGTGCCGATTTCGCGGAGAAGTTCGAGGCGCTGATCGAGAGCTACAACAGTGGCAGCCGGAACATCGAGCAGCTCTTCGAGGAGCTGCTCAAACTCTCGAACAGCCTTGACGACGAGGAAAAGCGCCACGTCCGCGAAAACCTCAGCGAAGAGGAACTGGTGATCTTCGACATCCTGACGCGGCCCGCGCCAGAGTTGAGTGCCGCAGAGCGCGATGAAGTCAAGAAGGTCGCCAAGGACCTGCTGTCGCGCCTCAAGACATTGCTGGTGTTGAATTGGCGGCAGAAGTCGGCGGCACGCTCGGCGCTGAAGTTGGCGATCGAGGACACGCTCGACGGCGGTCTGCCGCGTGCCTATAGCCCCGAACTCTACAGCCAGAAGTGCTCCGCCGTTTTCGAGCATGTCTACGAGTCGTATCCCGAAAAAGGGGCCGGAGTTTATGCGTGAACGCAGGGACAGGGCTTGTCGCAGAGGATCGCACCCCGCGCCGATCCCATTCGATGCGCCGCTCTTACCGGGGTTTCCAAGGAGGCAAGGATGGCTGAAATAAAACCGTCGATCCGCGAATTTTGGCGCTTGCGCAGTCATTTTACGGTGATTGAGGCCGCCTTACTGATTTTGAACCACGATCCGTCGGATCACCGGGACATCGCCCGGACCTGGCAAACGGAGGAGCTGCCCGAAGGGTATCCAGGCCTTCTCGGAACGCTAAAAAATGCCATTCAGCAGGGGACACTTGCCGCAGAGATTGTATGGTTCAGCAAGCCGTCAGACATCAACTGCGAGACTACAAAAGTAACCCATGATGACCTGAAGCAATGGGCGCGCAAGCACGGCATCAAGACGGATTTCTTTCTGCAGGACAATACCCAGGTCGCCGGCTATCTTGACAAATCTAACCCCTGCTACTCGCCCAAGCTGGCGGCAGCGATCCGTGCATGGGAAGCCATTTCGGCCGAAGTCGCAAACCGTCCCGATCTGCTGGCGAATAAAAAAATCAAGCCGTTATTGGAAAACTGGCTTGAAGAACATGCCGCCGAGTTCGGTTTGATAAAGAGCGACGGCGATTACAATAAACTGGGGATCGAGGAAATCGCCAAAGTCGCCAACTGGGATACGGGGGGTGGGGCTCCCAAAATTGTCAAACCTTGAGAATCGTAGGTACCATTAGATTCGAGGAATCAAGCGGCTTTTAGCGGCGTTTTGACCCTGAGACCCGAGAATCATCCTACCCGAGCGGCGTGAATCACCCCCCTCGGACATTCGTGCCGCTGGGAGGATATTCGGTGGGGCGCCCACCTATTCAAGCGCCCAGGTCGCCTTTACTTGGCTCCCCGTCCGCCGGCATCCCGCTGGCGGGAATCAGACGGGGTTGAAATGAACAACCTGGCAGAATCCCAATTTCTCGGCCCGACGCTTGCGCCGGATCGCATCCGCGAATACACCGGCGGAGTGCTCTCGCGAAGCCGCGCCTACGAGCTGCTGAAGTCCGGCAAGCTGGAGGCCGTGCGCCTGGGCCGGCGGACATGCTTTTTGCGCGAGTCGATCGACCGGTTCCTCCTGACTTTGCCGCGAACGAAGGCTGGTCTTGGGGGGGGTGCGTCGTGACGCCGGCCTTCCGCCGAATGCAGCAAACGGCTCAAATTCCGCCGGTTTCCGCCATGTCGGAAACCGGCCGGGTAACCTACGTTGCGAAGGGCGACCCGCAGCTGTTCGACACGCCCGCCGAGCGTCTGGTGAAGGACGGCGGTGGCGTGACCGAGGCCGACCTTG
>VGXD01000241.1 GCA_016873525.1 Nitrospira sp.
TTATGATTTTTCAGCTCATGTTTGCGGCGATCACGCCGGCTCTGATCACCGGCGCCTTTGCCGAACGGATGAAGTTCGGAGGACTCATCCTGTTCGCCGTCCTCTGGTCTCTTCTGGTCTATTGCCCGATTGCCCATTGGCTCTGGGGGGGCGGGTGGCTGGGGAAGCTGGGAGCATTGGACTTTGCCGGGGGCGCGGTGGTGCATATCAGTTCGGGAATGGCCGCGCTGGTCTGCGCCTTCGTCCTGGGGCCGAGACGGGGCTATGGAACCGATTACATGGCGCCGCATAACTTGCCGCTGACGCTTCTGGGAACCGGCTTGCTCTGGTTCGGCTGGTTCGGATTCAACGCGGGCAGCGCCTTGGGGGCGAACTCCGTCGCGGTCTCCGCCTTTCTGGCCACGCATACGGCGGCTGCGGCAGGGGCTGCGGCCTGGATGGCGGTGGAATGGATTCACCGCCGCACGCCCACGGTACTGGGGGTGGCCAGCGGTGCCGTCGCGGGGCTGGCCACGGTGACGCCCGGGGCCGGGTATATCGGACCCTTTGCCGCCCTTCTGATCGGGCTTGTTGCGGGGGCGCTTTCCTACGCCGCCATCGTCTGGAAGGGGAAGTTCGGATATGACGATTCATTGGATGTGGTCGGCATCCATGGAGTGGGGGGAGTGGCCGGCATCCTGGCAACCGGCCTCCTGGCCTCGAAGGCGGTCAATCCGGGAGGAGCCGACGGGCTCTTTTTCGGCAACCCCGTTTTTTTCGGCGTCCAGGTCCTGACCGTCCTGGCGGTGGCGCTCTTTTCCCTGGTCGTGACCTATCTCATTCTCAGGGTGGTGGATCGCCTGGTGGGACTGCGGGTGTCTTCGGAGGAAGAAGCGTTGGGCCTGGATTTGAGCCAGCACAACGAGCGGGCCTACTCTTAGATGAGAGCGAATAGCTGATGGCTGATAGCTGATAGCGATTTTCGGAGGCTGCCATGAAACTCATCGAAGCGATCATCAAGCCGTTCAAGCTCGACGAAGTAAAAGATGCGCTGGTCGAGGTCGGGGTGTTGGGGATGACGGTGACGGAGGTCAAGGGCTTCGGCCGGCAGAAGGGCCACAAGGAAACGTACCGGGGCACGGAATACGCGGTCGAGTTTGTGCCGAAGGTCAAGGTTGAGCTGGCCGTGTCGGACGGGCAGGTGCCCAGGGTGCTCGAAACGATTGTGCGGAGCGCAAGGACGAACAGCATCGGGGACGGCAAGATTTTCGTGCGCGAACTCCACGAGGTCGTCCGCATTCGAACCGGCGAAGTCGGCGAGAGGGCCATGTAGGCGCGTTGGGATTGCCTTGTCGGCAGCGCTGCGCGGTGTCATACATCCACGGCGAATTCTTTCGATTCTTGCTTCCATAACGTCGTCCGTCGCCTCCCCCTTGTGCATTCTTTTCCGGTTGGTTTAAGCTCAATCGTCTGAATCCCATTGTGAGTGGAGGCCATTCTATGCAGAGACGGAGCAAAGCGGAGGGGACACGGCGCCTGTTTGTCGAGCGAGACATCGAGCGATTGCAGGAGCAACTGACGCGGTTTCAGCCCTTCCTCTCAAGACGCAAGACCAGCCTGTCGTTGGATGAATTTGACGCGACTGCCGAACGGCTCCTCGGCCGCATTTTCGGGGAGGTCTCCGACATTGTGGAGGCGTATGAATACGCGAGGCTGGGCGAGGCGGCCAGTTTGGTGAATTTGCCGGAAGAGGCGCAGGAAAGCGGCGTACACGATGTGGCCCGCGAAAGTCTCCACCAGCGCAAGCGGGTGCTGGAGAGCGCCATCGTTGAGCTGAATGGGCTCCGGCCTGGAGGGGCGTCCAAGGGGCGCGGTGGGAGCAGTCCGCTGGACGGCGCGCGGGTGTCCGACTACATGTCTACGGACGTGCGCAGCGTCCACAAGGATGCGTCCATCAAGGAGGCGGGCCGGCTGCTCTCAAAATGGAAGGTCGGCTCGCTGTTGGTGGACGACCATCGCCGGTATGTCGGCATCATCACGGATACGGATTTGAGCCGGAAGGGGGTCGGGCGCGGGCTGGACCCGAACGACACCTTGGTGAAAGCCTGCATGAGCAAGCCGGTGCTGTCCATCGAGGACAGCGAGCCCTTGGCCACGGCCATCGCCTTGATGAAGGCCAAAGGCGTCCGCCATTTGGCGACGACGGAGGATGCCACCATCATCGGCGTCCTGTCCGTGTCGGATATCTTGCGGGCCTATTCAGAGCTGGCGGGACTGGAGGAAGAGAGTGGCGAGGCGTAACGCGACCGGCGGGCCGTCAAAGCCTGCACGGCAGAAGGGGGACCTATGGCCACATACATCACTTTGTTCTCCTGGACGGACCAGGGCATCCGAGGGGTGAAGGACACGGTCAAGCGGGCCGCGAAGTTCAACCAGGCGATCAAACAGGCCGGCGGCACAGTGAAAGAGATCTACTGGACCATGGGCCGGTATGACGGCGTGATCCTGTTCGAGGCGCCGGACGACGAGACGGCCACGGCTCTCATGATCGCCGGCGGGGCCCAGGGCAACGTGCGGACGGAGACCCTGCGGGCCTTCGACGAGCGGGCGATGAAGAAGATTCTCTTGAACCGTGAAGTGTGATGCGCGGAAGTCAGCGCCGCCGCGTGTCGCGAAACGCTTCCTCCCCCACACTTCTGATAGTCCCTAGCCTCATGAATTATTGGCGATCTTTGGGTGCTCGTAGTCGTGAATCGACAATCTTGAGAAGATGGCTTGCCAGCATGATCATTTCGGCAGCTTCGGGAGGATCCAATGCAATATGTCGATGGCTCGAAGGATTTTTGTAACTCCCTACAGCGCCGGCAAAAAGGTCGGACAATGCTTGCCGTTCGCCTTCAGGAGCTGCTCTATCTGACAATGGCCCAGTCTGAACATTGAAAGCTTTGCGCATTAGAGGAACGCCTATGTCCGTCGGTGGATATCCCGAGGCAGTTCTCACAGATACTTCCACTTCCTTAAAAGATTGAAATACGGCCGTATCGTACTCGCCGCGAATAAAGAGTGGCCAAGCTTTGTCAGCAATCACTCGATGCAGAAATTCTTTGGGGAGAAGCTTGGCCTTGAGAAATGTTTCAAATTCATTTCGAGTTCGAAGACTGGCTCCACGCCTGGTTATGAAAACCCAGCCTTCCCGCTCTCTCGGCCTATGGGCAATTAGAATCTCTCGCTCCAACCAACTCCATGCCTCACTCAGGGCTCCGAGAATGGCGTCCCAGGAATCTCGTGGATAATCCTGTACTGTGTCCGTATGAATGAAACTCTCCCGGCCAAGTTTATTTTCAGATACCTGTGCTTTTAGATATTCCAGGACGATCCATGCTAGCTCTTGCGGTTCGAGTGCCAGCAATACTGTAGGGTCTGGAATCTGAGATGCCAAGGTTTTTTCTATCATTGCAGTGGCCACATAATCTGATCTGAGAAGAAGGCTACTTTTATCACTAGGAGAGTGTCAATGGGAGGGGATAGACATTCCTAGCGGTGAGAG
>VGXD01000242.1 GCA_016873525.1 Nitrospira sp.
GGGGACTTTTTCCTGCTGGCCGGCGGGTACCATACGGTCTATCTGCGGCACCAGGCCACCGGGACCTACTGCTCGGTCAGCCATCCCTGGAAGATTCGGGAGGCGCTAGGCACCCATCTCCCGCGCGCCATGTTCTGGCTGGGCTTTCGCCATGCCCATGCCTTTATCCGGGTGCGCCTGCATACGACCGACGTGGTCACGCCGGGAGAGAGCCGGGCCGACGACCGCCGCGACCTCTGGCTGAGAGAGCGGCGGCAGGCTTTTCAGGAAGCCATCGACCTGCTCGAACTTCCCATCGAGTCCCACGTGGACAAGGGGGGCCTGGTCTTGCGCTCGCTGGAGTCGGCCGTTCCCTTCTTCTGCTCCTGGCCCGACGCCTTCGGCCCCTGCCAGTTCGAATTCAATAGCTCCGACGCCTTTGAATTTCTCGTGCCGGCCAGCCGCCTGGCCGCGACCTGGGGAGAGGAGCCGGCCACGGTGCGGGCCTACCTGACGGGATTTTCGGAAGCGGCGCTGGAGGAGTTTCACACCGTTGCGCCCCACGCCCTCCTCGCTTATCGCTGCTCGGCCCATTGTCCGCTGGACGACCTTCCGGAAGTGTTGCGCGCGGTTGCGCCGGCCGGCCGCCTCTACACCACGCTGTGCGAGTTCCAGACGCAGCGGCTCCTGCCGGGCGGGGAGGAGGCGTCGGCGATCATCGGGGTGGTCGGGGCCTATGGCGGGTTTCAGATCGAGGTCCGGTTGAACCGCGCTCCGCTTGCCGAAGAGGCCATGGCCGGGTGGTTGGAGGAGTTGCTCGGCCTGCCGGTTGCCTATGCGCCCCTGCCGCCTTTTGTCTAAGCCTGGGAGCCCGGCTTGTCTTCGCGTTTGGTCGTGTGCTGAAAGATGCACTTGGGGCAGGTGTAGTGGATGAACCGGCCTGCTCCGACGAGGCGCTTGGCCATGGGCACCTTGCACCAGGTGCAGATGCGGTCCGGCACCTGGGCCAGGACGGCTTGGTCGGGCCGGTTGTTCGGCACAGTCGGCATGGGGCATTGTGTCCGAGGGCGCGAGGGCTTGTCAACGACGGGACCGGTAAAAAAAAGTGCCCGCGCCCCTAGACAGTCGAGGATCGCGTGCATTATATTGCACCAACATTTTGGTCCCAGCGCGGTCGCGCGCTCCACAATTTAACAAAAGGTGAGACCGATCCATGAAGGCATCAGCCGGCGACAACACGATCTCAGCGACGATGGCCCCCGCGTCCACGACGGACGCGTTGATCGGAGAGGGCAAGGCCTGGGGCATGTCCACCGCCGTGGACCTGCAGGACTGCAACCCGGATAGCATCAGGGATCGCGACCGGATCGAGGCCTATGTCGTCGAGCTGTGCGAACTGATCGGGATGAAGCGCTACGGGGAATGCCAGATCGTCTATTTCGGCGAAGGACGGGTGGCGGGCTATTCGATGATCCAGCTCATCGAGACGTCGCTGATCAGCGGCCACTTCGCCAACGACACCAACCGGGCCTACCTCGACATCTTCAGTTGCAAGGGCTACGACCCTGCGGCCGTGGAGGCGTTTTCCAAGCAGTTCTTCGGCGCCCGCCGGAGCAGCACCGCCGTTACCTTGCGCCACTGAGCCAGGGCTTCGAGCGCGGCCCCTTGGGAAGGGGGTCGCGCAAGGGCCGGCATCCGCCATGAATCCGCAAACAGTCCAGGAATTTTTTCGGGCCTTGCCGGGGCACCTCGATGCCGAGGCGGCGGAGGGGGTCTCGACGGTCTATCAGTTCGACCTGAGCGGGCCGCAGGGGGGACAGTATTACCTGGCGATTCAGAACGGGGCCTGTTCGGTGACGGAAGGCGTGCATCCGGCCCCGCAGGTGACCTTCGCGATGTCCGGGGAAGACTGTCTGGGCGTGTTGCGCGGCCAGCTCGACGGTCCCTCCGCGTTTCTCTCCGGCCGCCTGCGCGTCAGCGGCGACCTGGGGCTGGCCATCCAACTCAAAGCGCTGTTCCCTTCCCTGCGGTAGGCCCGCGCCGCCAGTCGGCCGGGTATCGGCCGGCGCTCAGGCTTGCGAGGGATTCTCGTTCCATCCCGCCGAAGCAGGGCTCTTTCGACCGCTCCCGCTTATCCGATCGCTCCCGCTTGCCGGCTGCGTCGCTCCGGGCAACTCCGGTTCGGACTTCCTGGGGAACTTCTCCTCCAACATCAAATAGAGCGTCGGGATCAGAAACAACGTCAGGACGGTCGAGACGCTCAACCCGCCGATCACGGCGCGGGCCAGGGGCGCGTTGGTTTCGCCGCCGGTGCCCAGGCCCAGGGCCATCGGGAGCAGGCCGAAGACCGTCGCCAGCGACGTCATGAGGATCGGCCGCAGCCGCGTCCGCGCGCCCAGCACCACCGCCTCGCGCAGCGCCATGCCCCGCCGCCGCAACACGTTGGTATAGTCCACCAGCAACACCCCGTTGGAGACCACGATGCCCAGCATCATGATGGCGCCCATGAAGGAGGTGGTGGACAGCGTCGTGTTGGTCAGGAAGAGGGTCCAGATCACGCCCGGCAGCCCCATCGGCACGGCGAACATGATGATGAAGGGGTCCACCAGCGACTTGAACTGGGCCGCCATGACCATGTAGACGAGCACGAGGGCCAGGATGCCGGCGAAGATCAGCCCCTCGAAGGTTTCGCGCTGTTGCTGAATCTGGCCGGCCAGGCGGACACTGAAGCCGGTGGGCAGTTGCAAATCCGCGAACCCTTTTTCGAGGTCGTCGGCGATGGCGCCCAGGTCGCGGCCCACGGGGTTGGCGGTGATGTGGACGATCCGCTGGAAGTACTTGCGCTCGATCTGCACCGGGCCGGCGTTGAACCGGACCGAGGCCAGGTTCTTGAGCAGGACCGGCTCGCCCGCCTTGGTCCTCAGCAGGATGTTGTCGATGTCGGTCAGGTCCTGGCGGTAGGGCTCGGCGAGCCAGGCGCTGATGTAGTACTCGTTGCCGTTCTGCGGGTCGGTGTAGATGATCGGGTCGGTCTGGCCGTTCCCGTTCAGCGAGAAGAGGACGGCGTTGGCCACCTCGGTCTCGCTGATCCCCAGCAGCGCGGCTTTCTCGCGGTCCACCTCGATGTCCAACTCGGGATAGTTCTCCTCGCGGCTGACCTCGATGTCGGCCAGTCCCCGGGTCTGGTGCATGGTCGTCTCGACCTGCCGGATGACCCCCCGGGCCTTTTCCAGATCGTAGCCGTAAATTTCCACGTCCACGGCCTTTTGCGAGCCGAAGCTGGTCACGCGTTTGACGATCCCGCCCGGATCGAAGAACATCGCGACGCCGGGGAAGAGCTTGAGCACCTTGGGCCGGACCTCGTTCATGATCTGGACCTGGGTGCGCTTGCCGAAGGGGAAGGCCAGTTCGAAGTCGGTGCCGGGCAGCGTGAAGCGGACGTAGTTGGGCCGGCGCCGGTCCGGCGGGACCAGGTAGATCT
>VGXD01000243.1 GCA_016873525.1 Nitrospira sp.
TTATGGGCGTGATCAACATGGCCCACGGCGAGTTCATGATGCTGGGGGCTTACGCCACCTTTCTGACGCAGGAATGTTTTAAGGCCTATCTTCCCGCTGGGTTGTTCGACTATTATTTTCTCCTGGCCATGCCCGGCTCGTTCCTGGTGGCCGGGCTCTTCGGACTGTTGTTGGAAGCCTCCCTGATCCGGTTCCTCTACGGCCGGCCGCTGGAGACCCTCTTGGCCACGTGGGGTGTCAGCCTGATCCTCATTCAAGGAGCGCGGGTGGTGTTCGGGGACCTGACCTCTGTGGTCGCTCCGAGTTGGTTGAGCGGCGGGATGCAGGTGATGGTGGGCGTGCAGTTGCCCTACAACCGGTTGTTCATCATCGCCCTGGCGACGGTCTGCGTGGCGGGCATTTATTTCCTGCTCTTTCGTACCGGCCTGGGGCTGAAGGTGCGGGCGGTGATGCAGAATCGGAGCATGAGCGCCTGCCTGGCCATTCCGACTCGAAAGGTGGATGCCTATACCTTTGCCTTCGGGACCGGCCTGGCCGGTCTGGCCGGCTGCGCGCTCACGTTGATCGGGAACGTCGAACCGGGCTTGGGGCAGAACTACATCGTGGACTCCTTCATGGTCGTGGTGACCGGCGGCGTGGGAAAACTGGCCGGCACGATTGTGGCGTCGCTGGGCATCGGCGGCCTCAACAAGCTCCTGGAGCCGAGCTTCGGCGCGGTGTATGGAAAAGTGTTGATCCTCGTCCTGGTGATTTTGTTCCTCCAACGCCGGCCGTCCGGTCTGTTCGCCATCAAGGGACGTCATGTCGAGTCCTAAAGCGCGGGAACGGAGTTTCCAGTGGACAGTTTTCAGTGGTTGGTTCCGGAAACTGAGAACTGATCACTGACCACTGATCACTCTTCACAAACGACGAGGATCCGTGTCGGAACCGGCGATGATCGAACAGGGTAGAGAATCGGGCGAAGGTCTGTCGTTTTGGCTGGTGGGCTTCGGTTTGCTCATCCTCCTGCCGCTCTTGAATGTCTTGCCCGGGACGGACTCCTGGCTGCACGTCTCGGACTTTTCGCTGAACCTGCTCGGCAAGTTTTTGGCCTTTGCCATTCTGGCGATCGGGCTGGATCTGATCTGGGGCTATACCGGCATCTTGAGCCTCGGCCACGGCGTCTTTTTCGGCCTCGGCGCCTACGCGATCGGCATGCACATGATGCTCTCGATTGGAACGGAGAGCGTCTATGGCAGCGCCTTGCCGGACTTCATGGTCTGGAATCAGGTCAAGGAGTTGCCGCTGTTCTGGAGTCCCTTCCACAGCTCCTGGTTCGCCCTGGCGGCGGCGGTTCTCGTTCCGACTCTGTTTGCGGCCCTGTTCGGGTTCCTGGCTTTCCGGAGCCGGATCAAGGGCGTGTACTTTTCCATCATCACCCAGGCCCTGGCGCTCTCGGCCTGGCTGGTGTTCAACCGCAATGAAACGAACCTGGGCGGCACCAACGGGTTGACGGACTTCAAGACCCTTCTGGGGTTCCGCTTGAGCGAGCCGGGCACGCAACGGGGCCTCTATGTGGTGACGGTGCTCTGCCTGGGCGGAGCCTATCTCCTGTGCCGCTGGATCATCCGCTCCAGGACCGGCAGGGTGCTGGTGGCCATCCGCGACAGCGAGCAACGGGTGCTCTTCTCCGGCTATTCCCCGGCCAACTACAAATTGTTCGTCTTCGTGGTCTCGGCCGCGTTGGCCGGGCTGGCCGGCGCGCTCTATGTGCCGCAGGTGGGGATCGTCACGCCGGCGCAGATCGGCGTGCTGCCGTCGATCGAGATGGTCATCTGGGTGGCGGTCGGAGGGCGGGGGACGCTGGCTGGGGCCGTGGTGGGCGCCGTGGGGGTCAACCTGGGACGGAGCGTCTTGACCAATCATTTTCCGGAACTCTGGCCGTTTTTTCTGGGCGGGCTCTTTATCGCCGTCGTGTTGTTTTTTCCGGAAGGCTGCGTGGGGTTGGCCAGGAAACTGGGCGGATGGCGGTGGTCCGGCAAGGCCGGCGCGGAAAATCCGGCCAAGCCGGCGGAGCGGCAGGGGTGAGTGGCCGCGTATGAGGTGTGAGTTGTTTCGAAGCGACGACTCACAATTTCAAGCGAGACGCGCAACACGATTGCTATGACCGAGCGGGGTTCCATCATCTATCTGGAGGACGTCACCGTCGATTTCGACGGCTTCAAGGCGCTCCGCCAGCTCAACTTCATCGTCAACTACCACGAGCTGCGCGTCGTGATCGGTCCCAACGGAGCCGGCAAGACGACCTTGCTGGACGCGATCTCCGGGAAGGCCAAGCCCCAGTCGGGCCGCGTCATCTTCGGCAAGGACATCGACTTGATTCCGCTGCGCGAGAACCAGATCGCCTCCTTGGGGATCGGCCGCAAGTTCCAGACTCCATCGGTTTTCGGGAATCTGACGGTGTGGGAGAACCTCGAACTTTCGGTCAAGCGGGAGAGCAAGGGGGTCTTTGCGACCCTCTGGGGCAAGTCCACCCAGGCCGAGAGGGAGCGGATTGACTCGGTGCTGGGCACCATCGGGTTGGCGGAGAAGCGAAGCGTCAGGGCCGGGGCCCTCTCCCACGGGGAAAAGCAATGGTTGGAGATCGGCATGGTGCTCCTGCAAGACCCGGCGCTGCTGTTGGTGGATGAGCCGGTGGCCGGCATGACCGACCAGGAGACCGAGCAGACGGGCCAGTTGCTGCAGTCGCTGGCGGACAAGCATTCCATCATCGTGATCGAGCATGACATGGAATTCGTGCGGCAGATCGCGCGGACGGTCACGGTCCTCCACGAAGGGACCGTCCTCTGCGAGGGACCGGTGGAGACCATCCAGTCCGATCCGCGCGTGGTGGAAATTTACCTGGGGCGCAAGAAGGACAAGGCTGGGGTGTCGGGGTGAGCGGGTTAACGGTGGGGATGAAGCGGTCAATGGATGCAGTGGGAGAGGCCGGCTGGGCGCCCTCTGTGCTCGCAGAGCCCCCGCTTCGGAACGCGGTCGCTCGATGCGCGCAGTTGAGGGCATCCCGGCCGGCCCGAGAAGCCCTCACTCGACGCGGGGAGAGGAAGAGCAGGGCAGAGCATCCGAGCTCTTACGTTTCACGTTTCACGCTTCACGAGTGACGATCGTATGTTGCGGCTCGATAACCTCAATGTCTATTACGGCGAGAGCCACATCCTCCGGAACATCGCGCTGGAGGTGGGGCCGGGCCAGGTCGTCTGCCTCATGGGGCGCAACGGGGTCGGCAAGACGACCTTGCTCAAAACCGTCATGGGGCTGCTCAAGTCGCGGACGGGGAGAATTTCCTTCGACGGAGCCGATGTGTCGCAGGAAAGCCCGGATCGGCGGGTCCGGCGCGGCATCGCCTATGTGCCGCAAGGGCGCGAGATTTTCCCACACCTCTCGGTTGGCGAGAATCTCAAACTGGGCTATGAAG
>VGXD01000244.1 GCA_016873525.1 Nitrospira sp.
GCCAACGAGGAATACGGCAAAGCCCGCGCTGCCCAGAACGCAGTCCCTTCAGCACAGCGTCCTCAAGTCTCCCGAACAAGCCGCATCATTCCCGACCAGGTCCCCGACCGATCGGCCAGCAGGCATCCGATGCCGATGGCATTGATGGCAAGCCAGTGACTGCCATGCAACAACGTCGCATAGGCAACCGCGAGCGTTGGCTCCGTACCCGCCACCATCGCAAGCCCGGCCACGCAGAACCCGTGAAACGTACCGACAAACCCGGGCGCCGATGGCATCGCCACTCCGAACAAAACGACGACGAACACCAGCGTGGTCTGAGCCGGCGTCAGCCCAAGATGAAACCCCTGGGCCAGGACGTAAAACGACGCAATCGCCACCATCCACACAAGGAACGACAAGCCCGCAACCGTGACGGGGTGAACGCCGCCTCGGAGGCCGGCCAGCCCCTCGACAAACCGTTCGGCCCCATCAAGCGCCTTCATCATCCAAGGGCGACCACTGCCGGCGGCCCAACGCTCCCCGGCCCGCACTAATTGCTCGCGGAAATACAGCGCACTCAGCAGAAGGGACATCCCGACCGCCACGGCGGCCAATACCGCTCGACCGGTCTGCTGCAGCGTGCTGGCGGCCTCACCGCCGAGGTCGGACGAGACTGCCAAGGCCAGCCCAAGCAATACCAGCGCCGTCAGCACATCCAGCAACCGTTCGACGACAATGCTGGCCAGAACGGTTGGAACGGAAGTCTGTTCACGCCGGGCCAATACCCAGGCCCGCACCACCTCCCCAAGCCTGGCTGGCAGGAGGTTGTTGGCCGTGATCCCGATGAACGTCGCAGAAACCAGGGACCACGATCCGATGGCATCGCCGCCGGCGATGAGAAACCGCCATCTGACGGCCCGAATGACGAGCCCGATGAGCGCGCCGGCGACGCTGGCCAGAACCCACAGGAAACCCACCTGCCCTATGCCTGCGGCCATCGCCGACAAGCTCACGCCTCGAAACGCATACCATAGACACGCCGCGCTCACGAGGCTTCCCAGGCCGAGACTCGCAAGAACCCGGCTAGGCACGGCGGGCAATGATCAAATCCACGATGCAATGACAGAGCGCAAGGTGCGTGATCTCGACGTACCCGTAGGAGGAAGACGGAGCGTAGAAATTCAGCTGTCCCATGGATCGGAGAGAGTTGTCCGGCGTGAACCCTGACATGGTCATAAGGTCGCAGCCCTTACTGAGAGCCATCTGACTGCCCCGCAAGATGTTTTCGGACCGGCCCGAGCTGCTGATCGCAATCAGCACATCGCCCGGGTCGGCCAACATCGCTATCGGCGTTTCAAACACGTGCGGATACCCGTAATCGTTGCCGACGCACGTGAGGAGAGCGCTGTCGTTGAACGCCATCGCCCGCATGCCGCCATTTTTCAAAAAATCGACCGCCTGGTGCGAAGCAATGGCTGCGCTCCCTCCATTTCCGATGAAGATAATTTTTCGGCCGGAGGCCGTGCGGTCCGTAATGATCGTGATGGCCTGCTCAATGCCATGAGACAACCCCACAGACCGACCATCTCCCCTCGTTACTTCGACTGTCCCGAACACTCCAGCCAAGTCCTCGAAGTAACGAACGACCGTGCCCATGCGTAAGGTTTTCCCTTGTAAAGATTACTTTAGTAACGCCGTGATGAACTTATACAGCGGCACCGGTTCCACCGCCGACCGGTTGCCCACGATGCGGACCGCCAGGGCCCCCACCGCATTGCCGACGAACCCCACGAGGTCCATGGGCATCCCGGACGCCACACAAGGCGCGGCAACCGACAGATAGGCATCCCCGGCCCCCACCCGGTCTACAATCTTGCTCGAAAATACCGGGATTTCAAAAAACCCTTCTTCAGCCGAATAGCTCATGCACCCCAGATGCCCCCTGGTCACCACCGCTCGCCGGCTGTGCAGCTGAGCCGCCGTCCTCGTCATGAGCTTGCGAAGATCATTCACACGGTCATGGCAGGCCAACCGCATTTCCGGCTCGTCAATGCAGAGGAAATCTGCCCGCGGATATTTCGTGATCAAATTATAGCCTGCATTGGCGCTGTTCGTCTGGGTATTGACCGCCAGAAATCGAGCCCCGGCACAGAGTTGTCCGATCGTATCCGCGCCCAGCAAACCGTGGCCATAGTCAGCCACAAGCACCACATCATACTCGCCGAGCACGCTCTTGAGGTAGGCACAGAGGTCCCGCTCAATGTGCGACGGGACCGCACTGTCATCCAGAAAGCAGACCTCAAACATCTTGGACAGGAAGGCGTGGTCGACATAGCGGCGTTTCACGATCGTGGAGGAATCATCCCGATGGAACAACTGGGCAGTCACGTTGGGCTTGAGGTGCGTCCGGACGAATTCCTCATGGGAATTCTTGGACCCCAGACAGGTGACCAGATGCACGTCTTCGCAGAACCCCGCGACATGGTTGGCGCAGGCCAACACGCCGCCCGCAAAGACCTCTTCCCGAAGATACTTGGTCGTGACGAGCAGTTCCTTCGGCGATTTCCCCATGGCCTGGCAATAGTGATACTCGTCAATGATCGTCTCGCCGATCACCAGCACTTTCAGCTTGCGCAGGCGATCCAGCTGCTTGATGACCGCCCCGGCCGAGTACCGCTGCCGGAATCCCTTGAGAAACGCCTGGGCGTCATCGGGGTACACATCGAAATGCGTATTGAGCAGTTCGGTGGAGCTGAACGTGATCTCGTTGGTGAAATGCATGCGTCCGCCGCCGGCCGTGACCGCCTCTTCTTCCTGCACAATCATGCCCGTCACGTCGTTTTCGGGCGCGGCATATTCCCCTCCCTTGACGTAGACGCTGGGCTTAAGCAACGTAATGGCCTCGACGGCGCTGGGCCACCGGTTGATCGCGACAAAGTCTACCCACTGAAGCGCGGCCACCGACTCCGCTCGCAGGCGCTGATTGAAAACGGGTCGCCCGGGCCCCTTGTTGACGAACTGATCTTGGGTGATCGTCACCACCAGCACATCACCTTCCCGCTTGGCCGCCTCGAAATGCCGAATGTGTCCCGGGTGGATCAGGTCGAAGACGCCGTGGCAGTGGACGACGGTCTTCCCGCTTTGGCGAACCCCCTTCAAGGTTTCCGCCAACTCGTTCAGGTCCTTCACTTTGTTGATTACATCAACGGCTTTCATGGGTGCTCCACGACGAACGAACACTCAGCGGGATAGATACTGGAACCATTCCTTGGTGGCATCCGAAATGCTTGCCGGCGTCCAGACCGGGGCCTTGCGCCACCCTTCAATGCCGGCCAGCATCCGAGCCACCCCTTCTTCCAAAGAAACCTCGGGCTTCCAGCTCAACCGTTGGCGGATTTTGACGGTATCGGCATAGGTGCTATCAGGCTCGCCGGGGCGCTTGGGAATATAGGTGACCGGTCCGCCG
>VGXD01000245.1 GCA_016873525.1 Nitrospira sp.
GACCTCGGGTAGTGGGTTCCAGCGCGAGGGTGATCCACCTCGGCATCCTACGCCGACTCCAGTTAAATGGATAGCCCAGTGAACAGGAATGCCGAGTCGCTGAAGGGAGGCTCGATGCGGTAGATGGCCAACGGGGCAGTAATCCGATCGCCATCGAGCCTACCGAATACGAGTGCGACTTGCTCCAGCTTGCCGCTTCGGGCATCTTGCCAGAACGAGAACAGCTCCCGTGCATACTCTTTCCACGGCACCCCGAAGAAGTAATGTCGGCGCCTGTTCGTGTCGTCGGCGAAGATCCCGGGCAGGACCCACCCGTACTGGAAGAAGTAGTCGCGGTCCGGCGGGCTCTCCGGGCAGTAAGCGAGTGGACCGTCAGCGGCAAGCCACGGGACGGTGCGCCCGTCCCGCGCGATTGTGGACGTCGACATCCGGCGCACGCGCTCTCGGCCCCCAGGTTTGTCCTACGCGACCGTCATCTTGATGTGCCCTTTGGATCCGCTCCGGCCCACCGGTCTCACCGTAACCTCGACGTCGGCTCCTAGATCCCGCAAGATCCGGAAGAGGCGCTCAACCGACACTCTTGTGAGCTTTCCGCCCAGCAACGCGGAGAAGTTTGATGCCTTCATTCCCGCGAGCGCGGCAGCTTTCGCTTGCGACAGGCGGTTACGTTGCATGGCTTGCCGGATGGCGGCGACGAGATCAACCTTGAGTGCGGCCTCCTGCGCCTCATTCTCCGGGAAGCCCAGGTCCACGAAGACGTTGCCCGAGCTCTCGACAACCCTTTCCGAGTCAATCACCGGGTCCCCTTTCTTGCGTCGAAGTCGGCTTCTGCCTCCTTCAGGCGCCTCCTAATGAGGTCCAGGTCAACCGCAGGCGTCGCAATGCCGCTCTTCGCCTTCTTCTGAAACGCGTGAAGCACGTAAACCGCGTCAGCAATCCGCACGGTGTAAACCGCGCGAAATGTATCGCCCTTGAAGTCGGAGACGACTTCCAGGACCCCCGCTCCGCCAAATCCCTTCAGGGGCTTGGCAGCATCGTGCTTCAAGCCCTGCTGAGCAAACCGGATGGCATACCCCATCCGCTTCTTGACCTCCGTTGGGAAGGCAGAAAGGTCATCCTGAGACGATCCCATCCACCTGAGAGGCTTGTCCGGCGGCTTCGGTGCAGGCTTCAATTCCTTGGACACGCGACCAGATCTTATCACATGTTATAACAAATTCAAGCGAGAGCTTTCGCCCAATTGAGAAAGTGGCTCACTGCCTGGAGTTACACCAGACGACCGACCGTTAGTACACCTGGCGGGACAGTTATAGAACCGCTCTTCTCGATCTTGGTCGATCGCCAGAGTTACCGTGATGATACGCTTCAGGGCATGATCTGGTCCTGCAACAGACGGGATGGCACTCGCCCGATCTTCTGCGTTCTTCTTGGTGTCCATCGCGACGGATGCGGTGGCGTTCGCTGCGGTGTAGGATGCAGTTGTGAAGGAAATTGCGCCGAGGGTGGTCGTCGATCCTGAAGTCCGCTTCGGGCGGCCTGCGTCGACGAGCGAGGTGGAACTTCCCCTGGCCTGATAAGTCTCGAACTTCGTTAACCTGGTCAAGCGAACCCGCAACCCGCACCGATCACGCAAACCCCGAGGGGCCAAATAGCCCCCCGGGGAAGGTAAACACGGCCTACCTAGCGCCTGCCCTGGTCGTGCGGGCAGACCACCAGCGCCGTGGCACTGGAAGTCAAGCCCGACGGGGCCGTGGCGGTCACCGTGATCGTGTACCGTCGGCCATCCATGTCGGACCCCAGGCGCGAGGACTGGAGGGCGAACGGCGCGCCGTAAGTGCCGTTGGAACTGGCGGTGAGCGTCCCGTCCGGCTGGATCTGCCCGTATTCGTCCACGACCGCGAAGGTGGTCGCGAGCTCGCCGGGCGCGAACAGATCATCCGAGACGCTTCCCGTCACGCCATTCGAGACCATCTTGCCGTTGGGCGGCCAGAGGGTCGCCAGCGCCGGAGCGGCCGTGACGCTGGGAGGCGTGAGGTCGACGTTGATGGCGAGCGACTGAGCGCCCTCCGCGTTGCCCGCCGCGTCAGTACTCCAGCAGGTCAGGGTATGTCGGCCATGGCCGATCGTGAAAGAGCCGGTGTAGGCGCGGGCGGCGCCGCCGTCGAGGGAGTACGTGGTGCCCGCGACGCCCGACAGGTTGTCCGAGGCCGTGAGCGTCAGTTGCGCCGGGCTGATGAACCAGCCGGCCAGGCCGGCCGTGCCCTCCAGGGCCGAGACGGTCACCGGCGGGGTCTTGTCGATGTTGATGCCTGACGCGGTGGCCGGGTCGCCGGTGTTGCCCGCCCGGTCCGTGCAGGTTCCCGAAGCCGACTGTCCGGCCCCTTCCGAGGCCAGGACGGTGGCGGCCGTGCATGAGTCGATTCCCGAGAGGTTGTCCGTTCCGCTGAACGTCACGGTGACGCTCGTGCTGTTCCACCCATTGGCATTGGCGGCCGGCGCGGCGTTGGCGCTCGCGATCGGCTTGGTCTTGTCGATGTTGATGCCTGCCGCGGTGGCCGGGGCGCTGACGTTGCCCGCCCTGTCCGTGCAGGTGCCCGAGGCCGACTGTCCGGCCCCATCCGAGCCCAAGACGGCGTCAGCGGTGCACGAGTCGATGCCCGAGAGGCTGTCCGTGCCGCCAAACGCCACGGTGACGTCCGAGCGGTTCCACCCGTGGGCGTTGGCCGCCGGCGAGGCGGCAGCGCCCACGGTCGGCGCGGTCTTGTCCACCTTCACCGTGTGGCTGGCGCTGCCGGTGTTGCCCGCCCGGTCCTTGCAGGAGGCGGTCAGCGTGAGGTCGCCCTCGCCCGAGGACGTGCTGCTGGTCGTGCAGTTGGCCGGATCGACGCCCGACCCGGAGTCCGACCAGTTCCAGTTGACGGTCACATCCGCGTTGTTCCAGCCCAGGGCATTGGCCGGCTGGACCTGGGCCGGTGCGGCCACCGGTGCGGCGGTGTCCGGCGGGGCCGTCGGCTCGGGCGTGGGAGTCGGCTCCGCGGTCGGCGCTGGCGTGGGCTCCGGCGTGGGCGCCGCCGTGGGCGTGGGTTCCGGCGTGGGCTCCGCGGTAGGCGTCGGCGACGGGCCCGGATCCGGCGCTACATTAAAGGCGTAGCCACCGATACTAGGATCAAGGATACCGAAGTCAGAGAAGACATAGAGCGCGCCATTCACCAGAGGCGCTATGCCCCAGGCTGCCGAAACGGTTAGGGTGCTGAGTGTCCAGGAATTAGTGGCTGAATCGTAGATCTGCTCATTCCGCAATGTCCTTCTGCCGCCCAGGACGTAAAAGAGGTCTCCGACTACCGCACCTATCGGATTGGCGGTAACAAATGGGTGTAACTCCCAAAGTTGAGGCCGTGGCTTGACGAAAGCGACCTCCGGTGGAACGGTTGAATTGCAGATTAC
>VGXD01000246.1 GCA_016873525.1 Nitrospira sp.
GACCGGCAATTCTGCGATCGCGGGACGCAGTATCGCGCCGCCATCTTCTATCATGATGCCGAGCAACGACGACAGGCGGAGGAATCCAGACAGGCGTTGGAGCAGTCCAAGCCGTTTCAGGAGCCGATTGTCACCCAGATCGTGCCGGCCACGGCTTTCTACCCAGCCGAGGAGTACCACCAGGACTTCTACAAGAAAAACCCCGTCCGGTACAAATTTTACAAGTACAACTGCGGCCGATCTCAACGGCTGGAAGCCCTCTGGGGCCCATCGTCGGCGGGCCATCGCAGGCCGTAGGCCCTGGACTGGTTAGCTGAGCGGGGCGAGCGAACCGAGCACGTGGTAGCCGCCGTCCACGTAGATGACTTCCCCCGTGATCCCACGGCCCAGCGAGCTGATGAGGAACAAGGCCGTGTCGCCGACTTCTTCCTGTTCGGTGGCGTGGCGCAGCGGGGCGACTTCGCGGTGGTGGTCCACCATCTTGCTGATGCCGGAGACGCCGCGCGCCGCCAGGGTCTTGATGGGGCCGGCGGAGATGGCGTTGACGCGGATGCCGCGAGGGCCGAGGTCGTTGGCCAGGTAGCGGACGGAGGATTCCAAGGCGGCCTTGGCCACGCCCATGACGTTGTAGTGAGGCACCACCCGCTCGCTGCCCAGATAGGTCAGGGTGACGATGGAGCCGCCGTTGGTCATCAGCGGTAGCGCGGCCCGGCTCAGCGCGATCAACGAGTAGGCGCTGACATCCAGCGCGGTGGCAAAGCCCTGGCGCGAGGTGTTGACGAACTCGCCGGTCAGCTCTTCCCGTGGCGCGAAGGCGATGGAATGGACGAGGAAGTCCAGGCGCCCGAGCGTCCCTCCCACGTGCGTCATCAAGGCAGCGATCTGGTCGTCCTGGCTGGCGTCGCAGGCGAAGGCGCTGGCGCCAGGCAGGGTCTTGGCCAGTTCCTCCACGTTGTCCTTCAAGCGGTCGTTTTGGTAGTTGAAGGCCAGTTTCGCCCCTTCGCGAGCCGCCGCCTCCGCAATCGCCCAGGCAATGCTGTGCTTGTTGGCAACCCCGACGATCAATCCAGTTTTTCCTTGTAGCAACATAGCGCCGTCATCTCCTCGGTTGGCATGGCCGGTCGGAACGGGGTGAAGATACCACGAATGGCGTCAACTGTGAACCCGGTAACTTTTGCGTGCAAGGGGGTTGGGGCGCGGCGGGCGCTCATGGTAGACTGCGCCGCTGTTCGGGACTGACGGGTCCACTCGCATTGTCGGGGGGGGGCCGGCCAGAGGTGCCCGGTGGGAGATGATCGGGCATGCCGATCCATCCGGATATTCTTGCAGCGGTCGTCGTCACGGCGACCATTCAATCCTTGTTCGGGGTGGGAGTCCTTCTCTTTGGGACGCCGATTCTGCTCGTGCTGGGGTATGAGTTCGTCACCGCCCTTGCCGTCCTCCTTCCGATCTCCCTGTCCGTCAATCTGCTACAGGTGAGCAAGCACCATGCCCACATCGATCGCCGGTTTTACTGGAAGGTCCTGACTCTCTCGGTCCCATGCATTGTCGTGTTCTTATTGCTGATCACCCGCGCGACCCTCAACATCGGCCCCCTCATCGGGATTTTTCTGATCATCGTGGCCCTGAAAAGCGTCTCGGAGCCGATCAGCCGGTTCATCGAGTCGCTGGTCCGGTACGAGCGCACCTATTTCATGGCGATGGGGAGTCTGCACGGCTTGACCAACCTGGGCGGCTCGCTCCTCACCGCGATCGTTCACAGCAAACACTATGAAAAGGACGTGGCCCGCGTGACCACCGCGGTGTCCTACGGGACCTTCGCGCTGTCCCAGCTTCTCACCCTGCTGCTGTCGCTGAGGCGATTTCCGGTCCCGTTCTCGGAGGCTGTCGTCTATGTCTTGGCCGGGGTGGGGACGTTTCTGGCGACGGAGCAGCTTGTCTATGCCAAGATCGGCGCCGACAACTACCGGACGATCTTCGCCTGGCTGCTCTTTTGCTCCGGGGTGGTGTTGATCCTCAAGACCTGGCTGGTTGCCTAGGTCGGTCCCGGCGCGACACAACATCTGCTAGAAGGGGAGGTCGTCCCGGTCCTCTTCCTCGTCGGCTGCGGTGCCGTTCCCGTCCGGCTTGCTCGTGCCCTGTAGCGAGGAGAAGTCGTAGAGGGTGCGGTCCAGCAGGCGTGGGGGGATGACGTTGCCCAAGGCCGCAAAGATGTTCTCGGTGCTGTCCGGGAACCGCTGCTCGCTGTCGCGCAGCCAGGCCTTGAGCGCCTTTCGCTTGAGGTTTTCCTGCGAGCCGCAGAGGTCGCAGGGGATGATCGGAAACTCCCGCAGCTCGGCGTAACGCGCCAGATCCGTCTCGGGCACAGAGGCCAGCGGCCTAATCACGACGTGCCGTCCGTCCTTGGTGCGGAACTTGGGCGGCATGGCCTGGAGCCTCCCGCCGTAGAACATGTTCAGAAACAGCGTCTCTACAATGTCGTCCCGGTGGTGGCCCAGCGCGATCTTGGTCGCGCCCAATTCGGAGGCGACGCGGTAGAGGATGCCCCGCCGGAGCCGCGAGCAGAGCGAGCAGGTGGTCTCGCCCTCGGGGATCATGCGTTTGACGATGGAGTAGGTGTCCCGCGTTTCGATGTGGAAGGCGACGCCCAGACTGGTGAGGTAGTCGGGCAAGAGGTGGACGGGAAAACCCGGTTGTTTCTGGTCGAGGTTCACGGCCACCAGATCGAAGCGGATCGGCGCGCGTTTCTGCAAGGTCAGCAGAATGTCCAGCAGGCCGTAACTGTCTTTCCCCCCCGACAGACAGACCATGACCTTGTCGCCGTCCTCGATCATCGAGTAGTCGGCGATGGCCTGGCCGACCTGCCGGCAGAGGCGTGTTTGCAGCTTCTCGGCTTCCGGAGAGAGCTTGGCGGTCGGCCTGGCTTGTTGCGGTTTCTGTGCTCCGGTGAGGCTCATGGTGGTGTCATTGCACCGTGGGTTGCGAGTAAAGGGATCGGTTTTTCTGGTGTGGCTCGCCTGCGTCCCTGCCTGTACTGGGACATCTTGTGGCTGGGTGCATGAGGGGATAGCCTGGAGCAGGCCGTTAACGGTTCGATGCAATCCCCCCTCATCTCCTTCCGGAAGCGTCACCTGGACGAAGGGCCTGGCCTATTTGGGTGGTTCTGCGGTGATGCAAGATTTCATTTCCTCGGCCAGGCAGGAGCCGTCTCGGGCTGAGATCTCATTTACGGCTCCGGCCAGTTGATCCGTAGCGACTCGGCCCTCCTCGACGTCGATCAGGATGTGGCCGGGGATACTTCGGAGGTCAATGGCCAGCACCCCCGGCAGCTGTTTCAGAGCGACTTCCATTGCGGTCCGCTGGCGGTCGCAACCCTCGCCGGTGACGCTCAAGGCGATCCGGCTGCTTCTCGCTTCAAC
>VGXD01000247.1 GCA_016873525.1 Nitrospira sp.
AGCATCTTGCGGTACAGCTCCACGTAGGCGCGGGCGGACTTGGCCCAGGACACATCCTGCGCCATGCCGGCTCGGATCAGCGCCTGCCACTCCCTCCCCTCGGCATAGACTCTGAGCGCAAGCAGCACCGTTGCGAGCAAGGCCTCCTTGGTGGCTTCGCCGAACAAAAAGCCGGTGGCGCGGCCTTCCCTGATGGCCTGGGGCGAATAGGAGACCACCGTGTCGGCCAGCCCTCCGGTCCGTCTCACGATCGGCACCGTGCCGTACCTGAGGCTGTAGAGCTGGCTCAAGCCGCAGGGTTCATAGCGCGACGGCATCACAAACATGTCCGCCCCGGCCTCGATCCGATGCGCCAGCCCGTCGTCGAACCCGATGGATAAGCCGACCTTCCGGGGAAACTGCGCCTGCAATGCGCGGAACCTCGCCTCGGTGGCAGGATCGCCGCTCCCCAGGAGCGCGACCTGAAGGTCCAGCATCGCCAGTTCCGGCAAGATATCGGCCACCAAGTCCAGCCCCTTCTGTTCGGTCAGCCGCGAGACGATTCCCAGCAGCGGAACCTCCTCACGAACCGGCAGAGCCATTTCGCGCTGGACGGCAGCCTTGCAGACTTTTTTCCCGGAAAGGTCTGCGGCGGAATAGCGGCAGGGCAAGTAGGCATCGGTTTCCGGGTTCCACAGGGCCGCGTCGATGCCATTGATGATCCCCGCCAACCGGTCCTGCCTCTCGCGCAGGACCCCGTCGAGACCGAAGCCGAACTCAGGCGTCTGAATCTCTCGGCTGTACGTCGGACTCACGGTCGTCAGAGAGTCGGCAAAGACGAGGCCCCCCTTCATGAGGTTGACGGACCCGTAAAACTCCAAGGTCTTGGGCGTGAAGAGTTCCGGGCCAAGGCCGGTCTTCCAATAGTCCCGCGCCGGAAAGAGCCCCTGGTAGCCGATGTTGTGGATCGTGAACATCGTGCGGATCGCGTGACGCGGCGCCCCGGCATCGCGCGTCCGCAGGTAGACGAGGCTGAGGGCGGTCTGCCAATCATGGGCATGGAGCACGTCCGGCACCCAGCCGGACTCGTTCTGCAGGACCGGCAACAGCTCCAGCACCGCGCGGCTGAAGAAGGCAAACCGCTCCAAATTATCGGGATAGTCGCGGCCGGATTCCTGGTAGAGCCCGGCCCGGTCGAAGTACGGATCGTGCCGGACTGCCAGCACGCGGCCCTGCCCATCCGGCAGCGTCCCCTGCTCGATGGCGGCCTTGATCGTCCCGAGCGCGGTCGGGACGGCGAGGCGCCGCCACTCCTTGAGCCCGAGCGCCGCCCCATCGATCGCGCCATAGCGCGGGATCACGAGGCAGACTCGGTGCCCCAGCCGAGCCAGTTCGCAAGGCAGGGCCCCGGCCACGTCGGCAAGCCCGCCGGTCTTGGCGAAGGGCACGGCTTCAGGCGAGGCCATCAGAATGTTGAGAGGATGGGGTTCCATACGAGGTCCGTCATGGGCCGGCACACTACGGCGCTTCGGGTAAGACTTTTTCCAATCCCGTCCGAAACTGCTCCTCGCTCTTCCACTGTTTTACGACCGCCTTGACCTGTTCGCTGGACAGCCGCTCGCGATAAACCAGGCGCTGATCGATGAAGCCCAACAACTCGCCGCGATCGGCATAGGCCAGAAACAGCGCCTCCTCCAATACGGTCGTGGAATCCCAGCCTTGCGGGGATGTGCCCAGGGGAACACGAAACAGCGGAAGGTAATTGCCGTTTTCCAGCGGGAAAAACTGCGTCCGGGCCCGGTAGGCCGCGGTCGGCTGGCCCCAGGTTTCAAGGAACGCCTTACTGCTGAGCGCACGGAGGTGAATCTCGTTGTTGGCCAGGCTTCGTTTCTGGTGCTCCAGCGGCGGCAACACAAAGGGCGGACCGCAGGCCTCCAGAAAGCCCATCATGGCGACGCCCAAAAGAAAGAGCGCCCGGTTTCGTCCGGCCGATTCAGGTCTTGGGGAAAGAGACACGATGACTCCTGCGCGACACAACGGGGCTAGAGCAGTCTCCGGCTCTTCGGTTCCTGCGGCTTCACCGGCACGCAGCTGTCGCACTGACAGGCCCGGCGAAGGAAGGTATAGGAATAGAGACCGGTGTCGTGGCCGTCGCTAAACGTGAACTTCAAGGCATAGCGGCCGACGGGCTCGATGTCGTTGACCGCAATGAACATGGGCACGTCGTCCGGCTTGATGCGCAACTCGCCGGTCCACTCATCGGTGCAGGCGGCACAGGGACAATGTTGCCGGAGGTAGCGGACCGGATAGATGCCCTTGTGGCCGTCTGACCATTCGATCCCCAGCACCCCCTTGTCCAGCCAATCCATGTCCTTGGGTTCGACTACCGTCTGGGCCATACCCCTCCGCCGCTCATCGTCATTGTAATCATGCTTTAATTGATATATTCCATCATTTTAGTAGATTAAATTCGTCTTATCGTTTCAGTGCATAGTCCGGCTCGCAGGCCTCCGCGGCAAGGAAGTCCACAGGCGGAAGCCGCTTGCCGGCGACGACGGTGACATAGGCCTCGATGGCCATTTCCAATTCGCTCCTCACCTGGCCGTTGGCCTTGAGACGGTTCAAAACCTCCGGGGTCATGCGCAGGGCTTGCTGCAGAAATGCAAGGCTGCCCGGCGCAAGGAACAGATACCGCTCAGACCGACGCCTGGTACAGCCGTCACAGACCAGCCCACCGGCCTGGGCCGAGAAGCGGCCCAGCCCTCCCCCCTGAACGCCCATACCCTGGCCGCAGACAGCGCAATGATCGGTTTGCGGGCGGAACCCGGTCAGTCCCAGCAGCTTGATCTGGAACAACAGCGTGGTCATGCCGGGGTCATACCCTTCGTTGAGGGAACGAAACCCCCGCAAGAGCGTTTCGAAGATTTTCGGCGCCGGGTCCCCGTCCACGGTGATGGCGGCTACCAGGTTGCTCATGCGGGCCGCCCCGGCCATCAGGGCCAGGTCCTCGCGCAAGGCCGGAAATGTTTCCGTGATGTCGGCCTGCGAGACGCGATGGAGCGTGTCATTGGGCTTTTCGAACAAGTTCAAATCGCAGGAGACAAAGGGCTCCAGAGCGCTGCCGAAACGGCTTTTCATCCGCCGCGCGCCCCGCGCAACCCCGCGCAGCTTGCCGAACCGGAGCGTGTAGAACGTGACGATCCGATCGGCCTCGCCCCATTTGCGACTCTTGAGCGTGATGGCCGGGGTCTTCAGCAGTGGCATGCGTTATTTCAGATGTTGGATGAGCGCGGTCGCCAGGGTCAGGTAGATGGTGATGCCGGTGATGTCGTTGGCCGTGGTTACGAAGGGACCGGCCGCCACAGCCGGATCGACGCCGATCCGCCGAAGGGCCACGGGCATGATCGTGGCCATGCTCGTCGAGACGAGGAAG
>VGXD01000248.1 GCA_016873525.1 Nitrospira sp.
GTGGCCGGTCGATGCGGCGTTCCGGTGATCGATCATGGCGGCGAGCGAGGTGGACTTGCCGGACCCCGTCGCGCCCACGAACAAGACGAGCCCGCGCTTGCTCATCGCGACGTGTTTGATGATGGGCGGCAGCCCCAGTTGATCGAGCGGGACGATCTCCAGCTTGATCTGGCGGATGACGAAGCCCACGTTGCCGCGTTGGCGGAAGATGTTGACGCGGAAGCGCCCCAGGTCCGGGTAAAAGAGGGCCAGGTTCATCTCCAGCGCGGTCTCGAATTCCTGTCGTTGCTTCTCCCGCATGACGGAGGCCGCGAGCGCCTCCAACTGCTCGTTCGTGAACGGCGCATCGCCGATGGGCTGCGTGGCGCCCTGGATTCGGTAGGTGGGCGGCAGGTCCACCCTCAGGTAGACGTCGGAGGCGTCCCGTTCCACCATCACGTTTAGAATGTCGTGCAGGTCCATCGGTCGTCTCTCAGCAGAAGAAAAGACTGAATGATGAATGCTGAAGGATGGGGCGCCGGTCCTCGTTCAGCATTGTGGGTTAACCAATGCCGCCCACCACCGCTGCCCCTGAGGCGCCGAAGAGCGTGGGGTTCATGCTCCGGGCCTGGGCTTCCGCTTTGGTGACGACGCCGCGCGTCGCGAGGTCGAGCAGGGCCTGGTCCATGGTCTGCATCCCGTCCTTTTTGCTGGCCTGCATGATGCCCGGAATCTGGTGGAGCTTGGCTTCCCGGATCAGGTTGCGCACGGCGGTCGTGCCGACCATGATTTCCAGCGCCGCCACCCGGCCGCCGGTTTTTTTCTTGAGCAACGTCTGCGTGATGACGCCTTCGATGGATTCGGCGAGCTGCGCGCGAATTTGAGCCTGCTGGTTCGGCGGGAAGACGTCGATGATCCGGTCCACGGTCTTGGGGGCGCTGGAGGTGTGCAGGGTGCCGAAGACGAGGTGGCCGGTCTCGGCGGCGGTCAGGGCCAACTGGATGGTGTCGAGGTCGCGCATTTCGCCGACCAGAATGATGTCCGGGTCTTCGCGCAGGGCCGACCTGAGGGCATTGGCGAAAGATTGGGTGTGCGGCCCCAGTTCGCGCTGGTTCACCAGGCATTTTTTGGATTTGTGAACGAATTCGATCGGGTCCTCGATGGTGAGGATGTGGCCTTCGAAGGTGTCGTTGAGGAAGTCCAGCATGGCCGCCAGGGTGGTGGACTTTCCCGATCCTGTCGGGCCGGTCACCAGGACGAGGCCCTTTTCCTTTTCGCAGAGCTGCCGGATGATCGGCGGCATGCCGAGCTGCTCGAGGGGCAGGATCTTGGTCGGGATGGTCCGGAAGACCGCCCCTTCGCCCCGGCGATGCATGAACACGTTGACCCGGAAGCGGGCGAGGTCTCCCATCTCGAACGAAAAGTCGCATTCGTGATGCTCCTGGAACACCTTGCGCTGGGCGTCGTTCATCATGTCGAAGATCATGGTGTGGACGTCTTCTTTCGTCAGCACCGACGAGTCCAGCTTTTTCAGGTCCCCGTTGATGCGCAGCATGGGGGGCTCGCCGGCGCTCAGGTGGCAGTCCGAGGCCCCCTGCTCAACGCCGAAGGTCAGTAGTTGCGTGATATCCATGAAGCCCTCCTGAGGCTGCCGCCGCCGCCGCGCGTGCCGCGTTCTTTGCAGGCCCTGGCCGGTGCGAGAGGCGACGGAAACCACTATACCATAGCCTCCTTGGAGGGGCCACGAAACGGTCGTTTCCCTGCCGCACTACGTAGAGGGGGCCGAAACGGGCGAGGTGGGTTAGAGGAGACCCAACTCCGCGCCGACCGTCTTGAAGGCGGCGAGCGCGTGGTCGAGTTGTTCCACGGTGTGCTCGGCCGTGACGGTCGTGCGGATGCGGCTGGTTTCCGGGGGGACTGTCGGAGGGCGGATGGCCGGGGCGTAGACGCCCTGCTGTAGGAGCCGTTCGGCCATCGTCAGGGCTTGCTGCGGGTCTCCGATCAAGACGGGGATGATGGGGCTCTGCGTGTCCGTGGTGCGGAAGCCGAGCGCACGGAGCCCGGCATGCCACTGTGCCCGGTTGCGCCAGAGCCGCGCCCGGCGTTCGGGTTCGGCGCGGAGCACCGCGAGGGCTTCCTGCGCGGCGGCGGCGGTCGCCGGAGGCGGGGCGGTCGTATAGATGAAAGACCTGGCACGGTTGACGAGGTAGCGAATCAAGGTGTCGGGTCCTGCGACATAGGCCCCGCTGCCGCCCAAGGCCTTGCTGAGCGTGCCCATGTGAAAGGGGAGGCGGGATTCCAGGCCGAAGTGTTCCAGCGTGCCCCGTCCTTCCGCTCCCATCACTCCGGTGCCGTGCGCGTCATCGACCAGGACCATGGCGTCGTAGCGGTCCGCCAGGCCGAGCAAGGCCGGCAGAGGGGCCAGGTCGCCGTCCATGCTGAAGACCCCGTCGGTGACGATCAAGGTCTTGCGGCCGGTCGCGTGTTTGGACAGGAGGGCGGCGAGGTGGTCGAGGTCTCTGTGGCGATACCGATGGAAGTCGGCCCCGCTCAACCGGCCGCCGTCGATGAGACTGGCGTGGCAGAGGCGGTCGGCCAGGATGGTTCCTCCTGAGCCGATCAGGGAGGGGATCAGGCCGATATTGGCCAGGTAGCCGGAGCCGAAGAGGAGCGCCGCCTCGGTTCCCTTGAACGCGGCCAGCGCTTGCTCCAACGCTCGATGAGGAGGCAGGGTGCCGGACACCAGGCGGGAGGCGCCGGCTCCCACGCCGAACCGCTCGGTTGCCGCGATGGCGGCCTGTTTGAGCCGGGGATGGGTGGCGAGGCCCAGGTAATCGTTCGAGGCCATCAGGATGACCGAACGGCCGTCGATCATGACGGCCGCGGCCGTCGGCGATTCGATCAGCCGGAGCTGCCGCAGCAGGTGGCGTTCTTCGAGTTGCTGCAAGTCGTCGTCAAACATGAGGGGGCTGTCTTCGCGCGGGCAACGCTCGCATCGGACAAGACGAGTCGTTCAGACTGGTTTCGAACGGTACAGGCCAGGGAACGGAGGTACGCTATACCGTGGCGCGGCTCCCTGTCAACGAGGCCTGATGCAGGCGGCGCGTTCTATAAGGCCGCTCCGCAAGGCCGATCCGATTGACAAGGGTTTGAGGAACCTTGTATAAGGTCGCACGGCGCGGCGAACTGCGGCTGCCGCTCGGCAGGCAAGGCGCCAATTACAAGACGCAACGGAGCACGATGTCGTACCGAATCAAGTTGGACTCCAAAGAGATTCCGGTGGATGAAGCGCATCTCCTGAGCCGGATGGAGCGGTTCATCCTGCACGTCCAGGAGCACCGGCGGCAGGTGCTGATCGGGGCGGTTGCGGTGCTGGC
>VGXD01000249.1 GCA_016873525.1 Nitrospira sp.
CCAGGTCGCCTCCCTCATTCGGGAGGCGGCGGCCCAAGTTCCCGGGACGGTGGATGTGCAGGTGCGGCAAGGCATGAGTTACCCTGAGTTGCACTTGGCCGTGGACCGTTCCAAGGCGTCCTACCTCGGACTCGACGAGCAACAGATCGTGACCGACGTGATTACCGGGCTCAGTTCCAACGTGCAGCTCAACCCCGGGTACTGGATCGACCCCAAGTCCAACAACGCCTATTTCGTGGTGACTCAGTATCCGGAGCAAGGGCTGACCAAATTCGAAGACTTCCTGAATATCCCTCTCGTGGGGGTGAAGGTGGAGGAGGCCGGTTCGGCCAGCGCCGTCTCCGCCCAAAACCGCGGCAGTTCGCTGGCCTTGCAGCAAACGCCTTTCCCCGAGCGGCCGAGGATTCCGCAAACCGAGGGGGCCTCCCGCGCGCCTGCACTCCTGCGCGATCTCATCGAGGTCACCAGGAAGAACGGGCCGGAGACGGTGGACCATTACAATCTCCAGCGGACCATGGATGTCTTGGTGGACGTGCCGGGGAACGACCTGGGCCGCGTGGGCGGCAAGATCGAAGAGGCCCTCTTCAAACTGGACATCCCCAAGGACGTGGTGGTCTCCTTGAAGGGGGAGGTGGACAGCATGCGTCAGGCGCTGATCGGCTTCGGCGGCGGCCTCCCCCTGGCGATCGTCCTGATCTACCTCGTCATGGTCGGCTTGTTCCGCTCCTACCTGGACCCCTTCGTGATCATGTTCGCGGTCCCCCTGGGGCTCATCGGGGTGATCTGGATGCTCCTGCTGACCGATACGTCGCTGAACGTGGAGTCGCTCATCGGCACTCTGATGATGATCGGCATCGTGGTGTCCAACAGCGTCTTGCTGGTGGATTTCGCCAACCAGCGGATGAGGGAAGGCGCGCCCTTGGAAGAAGCCGTGGTGGATGCGGGCCGCCTCAGGATTCGTCCCATTCTGATGACCTCCCTGGCCACGATCATCGGCCTGGCGCCGATGGCCTTGGGAATCGGCGAGGGCAGCGAGGCCAACATGCCCTTGGCGCGGGCGGTCATCGGCGGGCTCTCCGTCTCCACCGTGATGACCCTGCTGTTTATTCCCGTCCTCCATACGCTTGCTCGTCGTGGCGCGGCGGCCACAGCCGCCGCCGCGCCCAGGGAAGGCTAAAAACTTGTCGCCAACGATTGCCCCGACATAAGGAGGCCAGGCTTGACAGAGCAGGACCATAATTCGCCGGACGACGAACTGGACGTAATCCAGGAGCCTCAGCCGAACCGGCTCAAGCCCGTGCTGATCGCGGTCGCCGGCGCGGCCCTCCTGGTGGCAGCCCTGGTCTTTTTTCAGGCACGGCGCGGGCCCAGCTCCACTCCAGGGGCAGGCCTGGGCGCGCCGGCCTCCACGGGGGCTCACCTCGTCCAGGTCATCAAGCCCCAGCGCCGTGACATTGCGCGGACCCTGACCCTGCCGGCCAACATCTCGCCCTGGTACCAGACCACCCTCTATGCCAAGGTGTCCGGCTATCTGAAATGGATCGGTTTCGACAAGGGCGATGTGGTGAAAAAGGGCCAATTGCTGGCCGTCATCGACGCGCCTGAAATTCAGGACCAGTACGAGCAAGCCCAGTCCGACTATGCCATTAAGAAGCTCACCTACGAGCGGCTTTCCAGCGTCTGGAAAGAAAACCCCGATGTCATCGCCAAGCAGGACGTGGATGTCGCCGAAGCGGCGGCGGAAGGCGCCAAGCAACTGACGGAGAGGCGCAAAACATTCCTGGGCTACACCAAAGTCGCGGCGCCCTTTGCCGGAGTCATCACGGCTCGCTTCGCCGATCCGGGAGCCTTGATCCAGGCCGCCACGGGATCGGTCACCCAGGCCACGCCCCTCTTCACCCTGATGGACATGGACCAGGTCAGGATCTACGTGAGCATTCCGCAGGAGTCCGCGACGCTGGCCAAGCCCGGTATCCAGACGACCCTGACGGTCAAGGAATTGCCCGGCCAGGAGTTTAAGGGAACCGTCACGCGTACGACCGAGGCCTTGGATCCGGCCACCCGCACCCTCCTCGTGGAGATCGACCTGCCCAACAAAGACCATCGCCTCCAGCCCGGTATCTTCATCAACGCGACGCTCTATCTGGAGCGCCATCAAAATGCCCTGACTCTGCCGCCGGCGGCGATCGAGCCGGGGAAAAATTCGACCCCCAAAACCGTCTTTGTCGTTGCGCAAGGCAAGGCCCGCCGTGTGCCGATCAAGACCGGCATCGATGACGGCGTCCTCGTCGAGGTGGTCGAGGGCCTGACCGGGAACGAAGACGTGGTGGTCGTCGGCAAGAGCCACCTCCAAGATGGACAGGCGGTGACAGCCTCAGCCTACGATCTGCCGGCCGGCAAATCGGCCAGCCAGAAATACTAAGCCTGATCGAAGGCGGATCGACGAGCGGCACATGCCGTCTGTCGATATTGCCGGCTGTCCTCCCAGAGAAAGGAGACCTCCCATGTCAGCAATTCTCTTCTGCCTGCTGCTCCTGGCGACAGGGCTTTCGGGTTTCGCCTCGGCCCAGCCTAACGGCTCAGCCAAAGACGCCAGACCGGCATCCGACACGGCCTCGGCGACGCCCTCCCAAGCTCCCGCTCCCCTCCTCAGCCTCAACAACGCAATTGCGGCGGGGCTGGCGGAACACCCGCTGATCGCGCGTTCCCGCGCCGCTTCAAAAAGCGCCGCCGCCGAGACCAAGCAGACCAAGGGCAGACAATACCCCTGGCTCGAAGCCTCCGTGGCCGGCGGGACCGGCTCGATCCGTGTGCTGAGCAGCGATGGTGCCAACGTCCATGCCGCCGGCGACCTTGGCTCCAGTTTTCGCAACCGAAGCGGATTCCACCAATACGGCGGCGGTCGCGGTTTTGCCTTGGCCGGGGCCCTGCCCAAGCACAACCAGAACATGACGACGGGAGGCTTGATCCTCAATCAGCTCATCACCGACTTCGGCTCAACCGCCCACCGCATCCTGGCCAACCAGGCCACGGAAACGGCGACGGAGAAGGAAATTCTCACGAGCAAGGCCCTGGTGATTCTCAATGTCCAGCAGGCCTACTTCACCTGTCTCATGCAGCAGCGCTTCCTGGACATCGCCGCCGAAAATCTGGCGCAACGCCGGCTCATTCGAGACCAAGTCCAGGCTCTGTACGCCCATCAGCTCAAGTCGAAGCTGGACCTGGACCTCGTGACGGTCGAAGTCCGGAACGCCGAGCTGGCCGTGATCAAAGCTAAAAACGACCTCGCGCAGGACTTCGCCGTCTTGAACAACGCCATGGGCGTCGAAGGCCTGGACCGCTATACGCTGG
>VGXD01000250.1 GCA_016873525.1 Nitrospira sp.
GAAGGCCCTGAGGAAACTGCGCCATCCGAGCCGCAGCAAAAAGCTCAAGAGCTTCGTCGAAAGCCTCTAGACGGAGGCGCCGCGCGGCGGATTGACACCGGGTAACCGGGGGACTAGAATCACAAATCCCGGCGCTGCTTTTGTCGAGGCTCTCCAGAATGTGCGAACCAGGGCCCATAGCTCAGGTGGTTAGAGCGGCTGACTCATAATCAGTTGGTCCCAGGTTCAAGTCCTGGTGGGCCCACCAGTTTCGGGCGCACGCGAGAAAATCGTCGCGTGCGCGTGGCTGCGTGTGGGCCTGATTGTGGTCTGCAGAAGAATCGGTCGAGGATGACACAGAGGTCCTGTTGAATCTCCAGCTTGCCCCGCTCATTGAGCTTCAGGCCCTTGACCTCCGGATCGGAGAACTCAGGGAGCAACAACGCAAGACCCCCGAACTTATCGCCGCCGCAGAAGCGCCCTTCCGCGAAGCCTCCCAGCTCTTGAAAGATGCTACGGCCAGCCTCGATGCGCTCACGAAGGAGCGCCGCGATCGAGAGCGGGACCTGGAGGCCCACGAGGCTCAGGTGGACAAACTCAAGACGCGGCTCACGGAGCTCAAGACGAACAAGGAGTACCAGGCGCATTTGTTCGAGATCGAGATGGCGGGCAAGAAGCGGGGGGAGATCGAAGAGCAGATTCTCGTGCTCATGGACCGGGTCGAACAGAAACAGCTGGAGATGAAGCAGTTGCAGGCGCGGACGGCCGAATCGGAGCGTGTCTTTACGCAGGAACGGCGCCGACTCGAGGATGCGTCCGTCGCGCTCGTCTCGGAACTTTCACAGTTGGAGCAGAAGACAGCGGCGTGCGCCGCCGCCGTGGACAAGAAACTGCTGGCCCGCTACGCCAAGCTGAAGGCGACGAGGAAGGACCTCGCGCTCGCCCCGATCAAAGACGGCACCTGCGGCGGCTGCCGCTTGCAACTGCCCCCGCAACTGGTTGCCGAAGTGAAGCGGTCGGACGAGTTGCAAACGTGTTCTTACTGCCATCGGATTCTCTACTGGGAGGGAGAGCTGCCCAGTCCGACCGCCGCTTCGTCGGCCTCGCTGCAAGAGACGGAAGACGACGTCGAGGAAACGGTTTAGACCTCCGCGAGCCCGGCCAAGACCGCCTGCGTCGTTTTGAAGTGCAGCTTCGCGACCGTTCCCAACCCTTCCTGCCCGTGTTTTTTGACCACCAGACGCGCCGCCAACTCGACTTGGTGCGAGGCTCCTTTGGGAAGCGGGAGGCCGATTTCGTCCGAGAGGCGTTTGAGGCGGGTCAAGAATTCCGAGCGGGCCAGGATCGAGGCCGCCGCGACCGCCATGTCGGCTTCCGCTTTCGGTTTCTGCACCAGACGGATCTGTTTGCCTTTCTCCAGGAGGGCGTTCAGGACGAACCGTTCGTCGCCGAACTGGTCCGCAATGGCCAAGTCGCAGTCCACCTGCCCCAGCAGATTCTCCAACGCTCGTGCGTGGCCCCAGGCCAGGAGACGGTTCAAGTTGCGAATCTTCGCGTAGAGTTCGTTGTAGCGCGGCGGGCCGATGGGCACGATGCTGTGCGGGCAGACCAGACGGATGTCACGAGCCAGTTCGAGAATCCGGTTGTCGGAAATCTTCTTGCTGTCCCGGACGCCCATCAGCCGCAAGTCCGGCTCCGTCGCGGGCGTCACCAAGGCGGCGGCGATGACCAAGGGGCCGAAATAGTCGCCTTTGCCGGACTCGTCGATGCCGATTCTGCTGCTGGTCACTGCGTGGTCCTCGCCTTCCGGTCAGGGCCTGTGTCGAGGGTGGATGGGCCAATGGGGGGCGTACTTTAGCAGAGGCCGGCGATCCGGTCAATTCGCTTGAATCCGCGCCGATCAGCGATTATACTGAATCGGCGTGCTGGAGTAGACCGGGTGGTCGCCCGTCGGGTTACACCGGCGGGAGGAAAGTCCGGACTCCGAAGGGCAGGGCGCTGGGTAACTCCCAGGCGGAGCGATCCGACACCGGCGCCACAGAAAACAAACCGCCGATGGCCGGCCACGAAGCATTGCTTTGCGGCCGGATCAGGCAAGGGTGAAACGGCGGGGTAAGAGCCCACCGCGTTTGTGGCGACACAAACGGCACGGTAAGCGTCGCCCGGAGCAAGACCAAATAGGAGGACACCCGACCGCAAGGTCGGATCGGCTGGCCCGGCCGAGGTTCTCGGGTAGGTCGCATGAAGCCCGGGGTAACCCGAGCTCAAGAGAAATGATCATCCCCGTTTCAGAGTCTCTCTGAGGCGGGACAGAATCCGGCTTACAGGTCTTCTCCAGCGCGCCTTTTTAATCGCTTGCCGCAAGTCCCGCTCCATGACCTTGCCTGCCAAGGCCTCCACCTGCTCGATCAGCACGACCGGCACGCGGTTTCCATAGCGGGCTAGGAGTGCCGTATCGGCGGCGATGTCGATCTCGCGGATGCGACACGGCAGGTCTTGCTGGAGTCGGCGCGCCATCTTGGCGACCACCTCGCAGAGATGGCAGCCTTCCCGCGACAGGATCGTGACCTCGATCGGTTCTTGACTCATGTCGAAGCGAGGCCTCCGAGTCGGCGCGGTGACGACGTACCTTACAGGATTCAAGGCTGCGGCTCAACGGACGCTGCGCAAATCGCCCGCCCGCCCGCGCCTTCGACGGGGTCAAGGGGCCCTGGGTTCGGCTGATTCCTGTTGACTTGGAGAGAGGTGGATGCTAGGATGAAAAACCCTTTTCCTTTGTTTTTCATCGGGATTGGAATGGTGGAGAGCCGCCGGCTGTTTGGCGGATGATCAGGAAAGGGGTTGTTTTCACAATCGGCCCTGACGGGCAGTTCATAACGAGCAAGGGTGAAGCGGATGAAACTCACTGGCTCAGAAATATTTGTCGAGGCGCTCAAGTGCGAAGGGGTGAAGACCCTCTTTGCCCTGCCGGGCGGCGTCGTACTGAAAATCTTCGATATCCTGCACCAGCAAAAAGGCCTCCAGGTTATTTTGACGCGCCATGAACAGGGCGCCGGTCTCATGGCGGAGGGCTATGCCAAGGCAACCGGCAAAGCCGGCGTGGCGCTGGTCACATCGGGACCCGGCATGACCAACGTCATTACGGCCTTGGCGGATGCCTACATGGATTCAGTCCCGCTCGTCTGTTTTTCGGGCCAGGTTTCGACCAGCCTGATCGGGAACGATGCGTTTCAGGAAGCCGACAACATCGGCCTCAGCCGGCCTTGTACGAAGTACAACTTCCTCGTGAAGGATGTGAACGATCTGGCCGTGACGATCAAGGAGGCTTTTTACGTCGCAACCACCGGACGGCCCGGCCCGGTGCTGGTG
>VGXD01000251.1 GCA_016873525.1 Nitrospira sp.
TGGCAAGAACGCTAGCGGGTCTGTGGCTCAGTGGGGCGGCAGTTGGAAGTGGAGTTTGCTCCCGCGCTGTAAGTGCAAGGCTTCGGCAACCCCGGCCGCGACTTCCAGAACATAGAGGGCGTCGTCGTTCGGTTGATATTGCGGGCATCCGTCGTCGGTCCTGCTGCAGCCCTGCACGTCGCGCTCGACGTGTACGATTTTCTTGCCCCGATCGAGCCAGATAATATCCAGCGCAATCTTGGTGTTTTTCATCCAGAAGGTCCAGGGCTGCGGTTCGGGAAACGTGAACAGCATGCCGCGGTCCTTGGCCAGGGTCTCGCGAAACATCAGGCCTCGCGCGCGTTTCTCCGTGGTGTCGGCCATCTCGGCCAGGATTGTGGCCCCCTGCGGGGTCGTCACGGGCACCACGTTCTCTCCCGAGGATTGGCTTGCCGATCCGGCAAACGCTTCGGTGGCGCCGATCAGACAGCACAGCATGACGAGGGCGCCGGCCCAGATTAGGGGTCTGGAATTCGGTTGGATGGGGGTCCGGGAGAGAGTCGATGGCATGGGCTGATCCTAGCGGTCGCCTCTGGCTCTGTCAAGGTTGCGGTCGTTTGACAATCGGAAGTGTGCGGGATAGGGTAGCCTCAGAATCACGCGGTGGCCGATGAACCCCATTTGGACACGACGATACGACCCCGCTGTTCCGCCCACGCTGTCCTATCCCGACATTGCCCTTCCTGAACTGCTGGCCCGTTCCGCTTCACGCCACCCCGATCGTACGGCGATCCGGTACTACGGCCGCAGCATTTGCTACCGCGAGCTGGATCGCCTGGTGAATCACTGGGGCCGGGCGTTGGTCGGGCTGGGGGTCGGCAAGGGGACCGTGGTCGGCCTTATGATGCCGAACCTGCCCCAGACCGTCATCGGGTACTACGGAAGCCTGAGGGCCGGGGCGGTTGTAACCATGATCAATCCGCTCTATGTCGAGAACGAGATCGACCATCAGGTGCAGGATGCCGGCTGCGAAGTCATCCTGGCGCTGGAGCAGTTTTATCCCCGCATCAAACCGCTCCTGGGCCGGACCTGTCTGCGGCATGTGATCCTGACGGGGGTGGAAGACTGCTTGCCGTGGCTCAAACGCCTGCTCTATCCCTTGACCAAGGCGAAGCAAGGGGAGCGGCGCAACGCCGACTCGTTGGGTCCGTCCACGCATCGTTTCCGAAGTCTGATGCGAGGGCCGGGTGAGCCTCCTGCCGTGTCGGTGGAACGGAACGCGATTGCGATGCTCCAATATACGGGGGGGACCACCGGGCTTCCCAAGGGGGTCGTGCTCACGCACCGCAACCTGGTTGCCAATGCCTGGCAGTGTCGCCATTGGATGCCGTCCCTGCGCGAAGGACAGGAGGTGTTTCTCGGCGTGCTCCCGCTTTTCCACGTCTATGGCATGAGCGCCTGTCAGAATCTGGCGATCGCGGTCGGCGCGGCGCTGGTCCTGCTGCCACGGTTCCAAGTGACGGAAGTGTTGGAGGCCATTGCGCGGGAGCGGGTGACCGTGTTCCCCGGCATCCCGGCGATGTATGCGGCGATCAACAACCATCAACGTCTGGAACGGTACGATCTCCGATCCGTCAGGCTGTGTCTCAGCGGGGCCGGGCCTCTCCCTCAGGCCGTGCAGGATCGGTTTGAGTCGCTGACGGGCGCCCACTTGGTGGAGGGGTATGGATTGACGGAGGCCAGCCCCGTGACCCATGTCAACCCGATCGATTCCGTTGCGCAGGGTCGGCCAAGGGGAAGCATCGGCCTGCCGCTCTCGGATACCGCCGCCAAGATCGTGGATGCGGAGACCGGCGAACGGGAGCTTCCGACCGGAGAGGTGGGGGAATTGCTTGTGCGCGGTCCCCAGGTCATGAGCGGCTACTGGAAACGGGATGAAGAAACGCGGCAGGTCCTCAGAGACGGATGGCTCTTGACCGGGGATATGGCCCGCATGGATGGCGAGGGGTTTTTCTACATTGCGGATCGCAAGAAGGACATGATCAAGTCCGGCGGGGAGAACGTCTATCCCCGTGAGGTGGAAGAGGTGCTGCTCCGGCATGAGAAGGTTCGGGATGCGGTGGTGGTCGGGCTTCCCCAGGATCTGCGGGGTGAACTCATCAAGGCCTACGTCGTCTTGAAGGAGGGAGAGAAGGCCACGACAGCGGAGATCTTGGAGCATTGCCGAACGTCTCTGGCGAAGTTCAAGGTTCCGAAGCGAGTGGAGTTCCGCAGCGACCTTCCCAAGACGCTGGTGGGCAAGGTGCTCCGGCGAGTCCTGCGGGAGGAAGAACTCAAGAAACGGGAAAGCGAAAAGCCGACAGCCGATACGGTTCAGGAGTAGGCAGCCGGCGGCTTGCAATCGGACCGCCTCCTATGACATCCTTTTGCTCTGTCGCCGTGGACATCAGCAAGGAGTAGAGGTCGTATGAAAGAAACACGCAAGGTGCTGTACAAGAAGGGTGTCTTTGTCTGTCCTCAATGCCGTCAGTCCTACGTCCAGGAGAAGTGGATGGAGGAGTGGCGGATCCGCTGTCATAAGTGCACCTACCGGGGCACGCTGACCGAAGTTTCGGTGGAAGAACACATGGACGAGGAAACCATCAGGCATTAAGGGCGTTTTGTCCGGCCCTTGTCCTGCGTGCAGGGCTGCGCATCTGCGCGGCAGGGGCCTTCTTCCCGGTGATCTGTCATGAGTTCCTTCCCGCATCGGTGAGGCCTAGGGGCTGACCGTCGTCTGCCGGTCTTTCTATTTCAGAGGGGTTCTATGAGGAAAACGGTGGCGCCGCTCATCCTGCTCGCGTGGGGCTTGTGTGTGGCTCCGGCCGTTGCCTTGTCTGCTCCGCCGTCGGAGGTCAAGGTGCTGGTGACCTACCATTCGGTGACCGGCAACACGGAGAAGATGGCCCAAGCCGTGGGACAGGGGGCCGGCAGTATTGAGGGGACAGTCGTCCTGCTCAAACCGGTTGAGCAGGTGACGGCGGAAGACCTCTTGACGGCCGATGCGGTGGTGGTCGGTTCGCCGGTCTACTGGTCCAATATGGCCGGTGAGGTTAAGACTTTCTTCGACAACTGGCAGCGGAAGTTCGGCGTCTTCCCGGAGTTTAAGATGCGCAACAAGGTGGGGGCCGCCTTTGCCACAGGGGGGCAGATTTCCAGCGGGAAGGAGTTGACGATGCTGACGATCCTGGCCGCAATGCTGGGGAATCAGATGATCGTGGTCAGCGGGGGAGGGGCCTTCGGGGCCTCGGCGACCACCGAGGGGGACAGCCCCGGCATCGATGACCGGGAAACGGCTGCCGCAAGGGAA
>VGXD01000252.1 GCA_016873525.1 Nitrospira sp.
AAAGTTGAAAGTCTATGCGGGCGCGGACCATCCTCACAAGGCGCAAGGCCCTGAACCGCTCGCCCTCTGATGCATAATCGGCTGAACGACTGAAGGAGACACAGACCAATGGCAGCAGCAACGCAATACGCAACCGGCAAACGTAAATACGCGATCGCCCGGGCTTGGCTCTCGGCAGGCGCCGGCGAGATCGTGGTGAACCAGCGCGCCTTTGAAAATTATTTTCCACGCCCCTCGCTCCGGAGCTTGGTGCAGTACCCGCTCGAAGTCGCCGGGCTGCTCGGCAAGTACAATGTGAAAGCCACGCTGTGCGGCGGCGGTCCGACCGGCCAGGCCGGCGCGCTCCGCCATGCCATCGCCAAGGCCTTAGTGACCATGACCCCGGCCCTGCGGGAGCCCCTCAAGAAAGAAGGCCTCCTGACCCGCGATTCGCGCGTCAAGGAACGGAAGAAGTACGGACAGAAGGGCGCCAGAAAGCGCTTCCAGTACTCGAAGCGGTAAACACTTGAGGCTGACGCCATGGGAAAGGGAAGGCCTCGGGCCTTCCCTTTTTTATGCCCTCACGCGGAACCGTCCGAAAGGCTCCGCCTCAGGCTGTCCGATGGGAACGACGTGCCCAACTGCACGATCGTGAGCCTGTAACCCTATGACGAAACCGACGGAAAAAGTTCAGGTGGCAGTGGTCGGGGCCAGCGGCTATGCCGGCGCGGAATTGCTGCGCCTGCTCCTGGGCCATCCCCGAGTCGCCATCACCGCCGTCACGTCCGAGAAATCGGCCGGAAGTTCCGTGGCCTCCGTCTTCCCGCACTTGGCTTCCGTCTGTCCCCTCTCCTTCGAAGCCTTGGCTCCTGAGGCGATCGCCCAACGGGCCGACCTTGTTTTTTTGGCCCTGCCCCACACCAAGTCGCTGGCGCCGGTCTCGGTCTGCCTGGCAGCGGGCAAGCACGTGGTGGATCTCAGCGCCGACTACCGATTGAAGGACCCAGGCCAGTATGAAACCTGGTACCACACTCCGCATCCCTACCATGCCCTGCTCAAGGAAGCCGTGTACGGACTCCCTGAATTGCACAAGGACGCCATACGAACTGCGCGCCTGGTCGCATCGCCGGGCTGCTACCCCACCGCCGCCATCTTGCAATTGGCCCCCCTGGCGGCCCAGGGACTGGTTCAGCCGGATTCAATCGTCATCGATGCCAAGTCCGGCGTCTCCGGAGCGGGTCGGAGTCCGGCCCTGGCCTACCATTTCCCCGAAGCCCATGAGTCCATCGAGGCCTATAAGGTCGGCCAGCACCGCCATATTCCCGAAATCGAGCAGGAACTCAACGCGCTGGCAGGCCGTCACGCGGGCAAGGGACCACACGCAAAGGCCGCCCAGGATGCGGCCAAGATTCTGGTCGCCTTTACGCCTCACCTGGTCCCCATGAACCGTGGGATTCTCAGCACCGCCTATTGTCGGCTGAAGAAGCCCCTCGGCCGCGAGGAACTTCTGGCCCTCTACAAGGATTTTTACAAAGAGGCCCGGTTCGTGCGCCTCCAGGACGGCGAGGCTTCCGCAAACCCGAGCCATGTGCGTGGCTCGAACTTCTGCGACCTGGCCCTGTTCACCGACACCAGAGCCGGCTGGGTCGTCACGGTCTCCGCCATCGACAACCTGGTCAAGGGGGCCGCAGGCCAGGCCATCCAAGCCATGAACCTGATGCTGGGGTTCCCGGAAGAAATGGGCCTCCTCGCTCCCGGAGCCTACCCGTGACCCTCTCCGTCACCCCTCGACCAACTCGGCGGCTATGAAACGGACTCCCCTAAAAGAAATCAAAGGCGGAATCACGGCGCCGCAGGGCTTCCTGGCAAGCGGGGTCCACGCCGGGATCAAGAAACAGGCCGCGCCGGACTTGGCCCTTCTTGTCTCGGTCAAAGAAGGGCCGATCGCCGGCGTCTTTACGACCAACCGCGTGGTCGCCGCGCCGGTCGTCCTCGATCGCGCCCACCTTCGCGGAAAGGTCGGCCGAGCCATCATCGTCAACAGCGGCAATGCCAACGCCTGCACGGGAGCCCGAGGCCTCGCCGATGCCAGAGAAACGGCCCGCTTGCTGGCCTCCCGCCTCGGCGTGGCGACCCGGCAGGTCTTTGTCGGTTCCACCGGCGTCATCGGCCATCCTCTTCCCATGGCACGGATCAGAGCGGGCATCCCCGCTGTGGTGACACGCCTCCGACGCGGAGGGGGAAGCGAAGCCGCCCGGGCCATTATGACCACCGACCTGGCCGTCAAAGAGGTTGCCGTCACGGCGCGGATCGCCGGCCATCGCATAACCGTGGGCGGGATGGCCAAGGGCTCCGGCATGATTCATCCCGACATGGCCACGATGCTGGCCTATCTGACGACCGATGCGGCCATCGCACAACCGACCCTCCAGCGGGCCCTCAAGGCCGCCGTCGATCCGTCCTTCAACAGCATCTCCGTGGACGGCGACACCAGCACCAACGACACGGTCCTCTGCCTGGCCAACGGACTTGCCGGCAATCCCCTGCTCACAGCAGGGTCCCGCGAACTGGCGGCCTTCCAGGAACTGCTGGACCACGTCTGCCACTCGCTCGCCCTGAAGATTTGCCGGGACGGCGAAGGCGTCACCAAGGTGGTCCGGATCCTCGTCGCTGGAGCCAGGACCCAGGCCGAGGCCAAGCAAGTCGCCAAGACCATTGCCACATCCAGCCTGGTCAAAACCGCGCTCTTCGGAGAAGACGCCAACTGGGGACGGGTCATGGCCGCCATCGGCCGCTCCGGCGTCCCCATTGCGCCGCAGAAGCTCGGCCTGGCCTTCGAGGGAATCCCGATCGTCAAACAGGGCGTCGGCCTCGGACCCGCAGCCGAGCGACGTATCGACCGGGTGGTCCGCCGCAAGGCATTCACGATTACAGTCGATCTCGGCCAAGGCTCGCAGCAAGCTTGGCTCTGGACCACCGACCTGTCCTATGACTACGTGAAGATCAATGCGTCGTATCGCTCCTAAGAGACGCGCAGGATGCGGCTTGTAAAGCGGCCTGAACTATGCTAAATTTCAGCGTTTTGAAGAGATTCCGTTCCGTATCCGTTGAGGGGTCCCGGCCACAGAGAACCGGTCGGGGCGATTATTCAAATTCGTAGCGGCGTGTCGCACGCCGCGCAGCTTGGGAATAAGGGGAGAAAGACCTCTCGTCCGTTTAAACGGATGCTCCGCAAGCAGAGGAAGGAGGTGACAGCATGGGGATGATCACGATCAAGGAACTCCTGGAGGCCGGCGTCCATTTCGGCCACCAGACCAACCGCTGGAACCCGAAGATGAA
>VGXD01000253.1 GCA_016873525.1 Nitrospira sp.
CCTTCGGAGGACACCATCGGCGCGCCCAGCGGCCTCTCCGGCGTGCAGCGGGTTCCGAACGCCGGGCAGTCCGGCGGCTTGAGGAGTCCCTGGAGCACCAGCCCGCTCCGGCACTCGGCATCCTCCGCCCCGACCTCGTCCAGCAACGCCAGCTCCGTCCGGAATCGTTTTGCCGCATCGAACTCCGCATAGGCCGGCCTCAGGCGCAACCCGCTCTCCGGAATCTGCCCGATCCCGCGCCAAGCCCGAGGCGTCGGCTCGAAGACCTCGCGCAGAATGGCTTGCGCCTCCTGATTGCCCTCCCGACGCACCGACCGGACATATTGGTTTTCGACGTCAGCCCGGCCGGCTTCCAACTGTTGCACCAGCAGATGCACGCCTTCCAAAATGTCCAGCGGCTCGAACCCCGTCACGACGATGGGCACGCGATGACGCCGGACCAACTCCTCGTATTCCTCGCAACCCATCACCGTACAGACGTGGCCTGCCGCAAGGAACCCCTGCACCAGATTGCCCGGCGCGTTCAGGATCGCCCCGATGGCCGGCGGCACCAAGACGTGCGCAACCAGCAGGCTGAAATTTTTGAGACCCAGGCGGCTGGCCTGGACCACGGCCGAGGCGAAGGCCGGCGCGGTGGTCTCGAACCCCACGGCAAAGCAAACCACTTGGCGATCCGGATGGGCCTGGGCCAGGGCCAGCGAATCGAGGGGGGAATAGACCACGCGCAGATCCCCCCCTGCCGCCTTCACCGCAAAGAGGTCCCGCGTCGAGCCCGGCACCCGCAACATGTCGCCGAAGGAGCAGAAAATCACGCCCGGCAGCGAGGCCAGATGGATGGCCTGGTCGATCAGCCCCACCGGCGTCACGCAGACCGGACAACCGGGGCCATGCACCAGGGTCAGCTCCGGCGGGAACAACGCATCCAAGCCAAACCGCACGATGGCGTGGGTCTGCCCCCCGCAGACTTCCATGACGGTCCAGGGCCGGCTCACGCAGCGCCGGATGGCCGCAGCCAATCCTCTGGCCGCCTGGCTGCCGCGAAATTCCGTCACGTATTTCATGGCGAGGGGTCCTCCCTCTTCTCCAATTCGCCCAGAGCCGCGAAGGCCTCCAAGCTGCGTCGAGCCGCCTCCTCGTCCAACTTGCTGATGGCAAACCCCACGTGGACGATCACGTAGTCGCCCACCGTCGCCTCAGGCACCAGGGCGAGCGACACCTCTTTGGTCACGCCCCCGAAGGAGACCGTCGCGTGGCGAAGCGGCCCTTCCACGACATGGAGCACTTGTCCCGGCACAGCCAAACACATCGTGCAGCCTCTCTCTTCTTAGACCATTAGACCGTCGTGAACGCAGCCGCCATCGCCTGGCCCAACGCCAAACCGCCGTCATTCGCGGGAACCACCCGATGCGTGTAGACGCGATACCCGGCCCCTTCCAGACGGGAACGGGCCAAGCCGGCCAGAAGATCGTTCTGGAAGCATCCGCCGGTCAGCACGACGCGGGGCAGACCGGCTATCTTGGCCATCTGCACAATTGCATCAGCCAAGGCATCATGGAACTTGTAGGCCAGGCAGTCCACGGACTCCCCGCGTCGTAGATCCTGCAACATTCCTTGCACCATCGGCCGCCAATCCACCACCCAGGACGGCGCACCTCCCACGACACCCTCTTCGCACAGCGGCAGGGCATAGCCTTCCCCGACACCCTGAGCCGCCTGATGCCGCCATGCGGCCCACTCGAGGGCCATGGCCGCCTGGCCCTCGAAAGTGGCCGCCTGACACAGACCCAGCAGCGAGGCCGCCGCATCGAACAAACGTCCCACGCTCGTGGTTCGCGGCGCGACGCCCTGTTCCAGCAACCTCGTGACGGCCTCGCGTTGATCCGTCCAGTCCCGCCACTGAGGTTGATGCCAAGCACGGACTCCTTCCCCCATCGTCTCCCAGGCAATGGCGAGGGCCGAACGCCTGGGGTCCTTCACGGCCTGTTCTCCGCCAGGCAGGAGAAACGGCCTCCAATGGCCGAGCCGGCGAACCCCTGCGTAGCCTCCCACCAAAAACTCGCCGCCCCATACCGTGCCGTCCGGACCATAACCGGACCCGTCCCAAGCCACGCCGAACACCTCCCCCGTCAGTCCATGCTCGGCCATGCAGGACGCGACATGCGCATGGTGATGCTGCACCGGCACCAGCGGAACCGACCAGGCTTCGGCCAGGTCACGGGCAAACCGCGTGGATCGATAGTCCGGGTGCAGGTCGCAGGCGATCTTCCGGGGACGGACATCGAACAGATGCTGCAAGTCCTTCACCGCTTGCTGGAACGCGTCGTAAGCTTCGACCGTGGAGAGATCGCCCAAGTGCTGGCTGAGCACTACCCGATCCTCCAGGGTCAGCGCCACCGTGTTCTTGAGATGGCCCCCGACCGCCAGGATCGGAGGCAAGGCCAGTCCTTGCCTCAGGGTCTTGGGAAGACGGATGGGCCCGGGGGCATAGCCTCGCGCGCGCCGCACTATCTGCGCCGTCCCGCCGGAGACGCGCAGCACCGCATCGTCCACCGGCCTGGCAATCGGACGATCATGGACGATCAGGCCGTCGGCGATCCCGCCCAGCCTGACCAGGGCCTCCCGTTCGTCGATGACGATCGGCTCTTCCGAGCGATTCCCGCTCGTCGCCACCAGGGGCCGTTGCAGCCGATCCATGAGCAGATGATGCAGCGGCGTCGAGGGAAGCATGGCCCCGACGCAGGGATTGCCCGGCGCCACAGCCTCAGCCAGAGAAACCCCGGACAAGCGGCGCAGGAGCACGATCGGAGCCTCAGGAGCAGTCAGGAGGGCTTGCTCGGCTTGGGACAGAGCGCAGACGGTCTTCAGCGATTCAAGGGACGGAAACAGCACGGCGAAGGGCTTGTGGGGCCGGTGCTTGCGGTCGCGCAGTCGTTGCACGGCGGTCTCGGACAAGGCATCGACCCAGAGCTGAAACCCGCCCAGGCCCTTGACCGCCACGATCCCGCCATCGCACAGGGTCCGGCAGGCTTCTTCCAAGGCCGCATCGCCGGCGGCACGGACGACGCCCGCGACATCCCAATAGACAACCTGTGGCCCGCAGTCGGGACAGGCCAGGGTTTCGGCGCGAAACCGCCGGTTGCCGGCATCCTCATATTCAGCCCGACAAGCGACGCAGAGAGGAAACCGATCCATCGTGGTGGCGGGGCGGTCATAGGGAATGTCGGTGACGATGCTGAACCTGGGACCGCATTGCGTGCAGGTGATGAAGGGATAGCGGAAGCGGCGATCGCCGGGATCGCGCAGCTC
>VGXD01000254.1 GCA_016873525.1 Nitrospira sp.
ATCCGACGATCGGCCGACCTGCAAGGGCTGGACGGATGGGAAGCCGTCAGGCTCTGGAACACCTGGCTCCGTGAGGGACGGGCCGACGCCCTCGACCTCTTGCTCCGCTACAACGAGGCCGACGTCCGCAACCTGGAACCCCTCGCCACCCTCGTCTACGACCAGATGCAGACCCGCTACGGACCGGCCCTTCAGCCGCCGGAGGAAGGGAGGAACGCGACGCATGGAGCAGCCCTCTAGTCCGACCTGGCGGGGAACCGGCCTGACCCACATCGGCCTGGTCCGGTCAGCCAACCAGGATGCCTTCGCCGTTCTGAACCCCTGTTGCTTCTGGATCGTCGCCGACGGCATGGGCGGCCGCGCAGGAGGAGAGGTCGCCAGCCGCCTGGCGATAGAGACCATCGCCCCGTTCGGCGACTCGCTCGCATCGCATCCTGCTCAAAGCGACCCCTCGGCCTTGCTCCGCGAGGCGATCCAGACGGCCAACCGGGCCATCCGAGGGGAAGCCGTCGCACAACCAGGCTTAGCAGGCATGGGCACGACGGTGGTCGCCCTGCACATTGCCCCGGCTCCTTCTTCCGACCAAGCCTCCGGCCCTCCTGCCCAGGCCACCATCGCCCATCTGGGCGACAGCCGCGCCTATCTCCTGCGCGACCGGTCGCTGACTCGCCTCACGAAAGACCACTCCTGGGTGGAGGAACAGATCCGGCAAGGTCTCCTCTCGCCGGAAGAAGCCCGGACGCATCCGTCGCGTCACCTCTTGGCCAAGGCCCTGGGAACCCAGGCAGACGCTGAGCCGGACATCGCCACTCATTTCCTGCAACCCGGCGACCGGCTCCTCCTCTGTACGGACGGTTTGACCAAGATGCTCGACGACGGCCGGGTTGCGGACGAGCTTCTCCTGGCCGGCCCCCTGCCACAAGCCGTCTGTCAGGCGCTTATCGAGAGGGCCAATCAACGAGGCGGGGAAGATAATACGACGGTGGTCGTCATCGACTGTGCCTACAAGCCGGCCTGAGCGACACGGCCGGTCCGACGCCACCCCTTCATTGGAAGCGTCCCATCAACCGCGCTCGGCTTCCCCGATCATCTCCGCCGCCGTCTGACGCACGGCCTTGGTGATCGCCAACCCGCCGAGCATGCGGGCCACTTCTTCTTCGCGGGCCGCCCGGTCCAACTTCTTGGCGCTGGTGACCGTCCGTTTTTTCACCACCGTTTTCTCCACCACAAAGTGCGTGCCGGCCTGGGAGGCAATCTGCGCCAGGTGCGTGATGCAAAACACCTGGTGATAGTCCGCCAGCGCCCGTAGCCGCTTCCCCATGACCGCCGCCACGGCGCCGCCGATACCCGCATCCACTTCGTCGAAAATCAAGACGGGCACCTGATCGGTCTCGGCCAGCACCGACTTCATCGCCAACATCACGCGGGACAGTTCGCCGCCAGACGCAACCCGCGCAAGCGGATGGAGCGGTTCGCCCTCGTTGGCCGAAAAGAGATAGGCGACGCGATCGCAGCCGGTCGGTCCCAAGGCCCCCTCGCCGGCCTCGCGAGCCACGTCGATGCGAAGCCTGGTCCGTTCCATGCGGAGGGAGGCCAGCTCTTCCTTGATCCTGTCTTCCAGCTTCATCGCCGCCTTCGTCCGCCCTTGCGACAGTTGCATCGCCAGCGCCGCCGCGCGGGCCTGTTCCTGCGCAACCTGCTCCCGCAAGCCGGCCACCTGCGCTTCGGACTGTCCCAGGGCATCGATCTCTCGGGCAAGGTCCTCTGCCTTGGCCAGCATGGCCTCGATCGAGCCGCCGTATTTCTTCTTCAACCGTTGCACGCGGTCCAACCGCTCTTCGATCTGCGCCAACCGATCGGGGTCATGGTCCAGCCCCCGGCGATAGTCCCGCGCCACCTGCGCCAGCTCCCGCAATTGCACCGTCGCATTGTCGCAGAGGGCCGTCCAGTGCGCCGCCTCCGGATCGATCGCGCCCAGTTCCTTGAGCCGCTGCTGCACGACGCCCAACAGGCCCAACACCGAGGCCTCGGCCCCGTACAACCCTTCATAGGCTTCCTCGGCCAGTTGGCCAAGCCGCTGCGAATGGCTCAACCGAAGACGCTCTGCCAGGAGCGCCTCTTCCTCGCCGATCTTCACGTCCGCTTCTTGGAGTTCCTGGTGCTGAAACCGCAGAAACTCCTCGCGCGCACTGCGTTCCGCCGCCACGCGGACCGCCTCCTCCAGTTCACGCCCCGCGGCCTGCCACCGGTCATAGTGGCCCGCATAGGCCTGCCGCAACTCCTTGAGGTGGCCGAAGGCGTCCAAGGCGTCCAACTGCGCCTCGCCGGACAAGAGCGATTGCTGTTCATGCTGTCCGTGAATGTCGATGAGGGTACCGGCCAGGGCTTGGACCACGTGAAGGGGCGTGAGGCTCCCGTTCAGGTAAATCCTATTGCGCCCGCTGCGGGACAGCACGCGACGAATGATGAGTTCGGTGTCTTCCGGCCCCAAGAGCCCGCTCTCGCGGAGTCGGGCCGACGCGGGGCTGTCGGCAGGAATCGAAAAGGCCGCTTCCAGCACCGCCTCCTCGGCCTCGGACCGGATCTGGTCCGCGGAGGCCCGGCCTCCCACCAGCAAGGCGATGGCGTCGATGAGGATGGATTTCCCGGCGCCGGTCTCGCCGGTCAGGACGTGGAAGCCGCCCCCGAACTCAAGGTTCAGGCAGTCGATGACGGCGAAGTTGGAGATGCGCAGCTCGGTGAGCATACGAGCCGATCGCAGGCCCCCGGAGCCTCAGGCGGTGGCGGAATGTTGCGCGAGCAGCGCGTCGATCGTTTCCTTGAACTGCCGCTTGGGCCTGGCTCCGATGAGCTTCTCGACCGGCTGGCCGTTCTTGAAAAAGACGATCGTCGGGATGCTCATCACCTGATAGCGGCCTGCAATTTCAGGGTTTTCATCGGTGTTCAGTTTGTAGACACGCAGCTTGCCGGCATACTCCGTGGCTAATTCATCCACGATCGGCGCCACCATCTGGCAGGGACCGCACCAGACGGCCCAAAAATCCACCATGACCAACTCGGGAGCCTTCATCACATTGGCATCCCAACCCGCTTCATCGACTTTCAACGCCTGTCCACCCACAGAATCGCCTCCTTCGAATGACATGGCCCCAATCGTAAGAGCGCATCGTATCCTACCCCTCTTTGGACTGTCAACCGGCTCTCCGCAGCTTGGCGCCGGTGGGTGCGCTTACGCTAAGGAAGACTCCCCCTCACTAATTCTTCTCCCCATTCGAGCGGCGGTTCCGGCTGCCTCCGCCCGTGCGA
>VGXD01000255.1 GCA_016873525.1 Nitrospira sp.
ACGAGCGCATCGGGCTCACGCCCCAATGGTACCTGGGCGCCTATGCGCTCTACTTGAACCTCCTCCACCCGCTGATCTTTCGGGCCTACCGAGACCACCCCGACCGGTGCCAGTTTCTCAGGATTACTTTGACCAAGGTGGTGTTTTTAGACATCTCCCTGGTCCTCGAGGCCTATATCCGGAAATCATCCGAGCGGCTGGAGTTTGCCAATCAGCAACTGGCCCAACTGAGCCGTGAACTCGAGAAGGGGCTCAATCAGAGAACGAAGGACCTCCGGAAAGAACGCGACTTCATCGCCACGGTCCTCGACACCTCCAGCGCCCTCATGGTCATCCTCGACCACGAGGGGAAAATCGTCCGCTTCAATCGAGCCTGCGAGCGCATGACCGGGTACACCCTCGACGAGGCCAAGGGCCGGCATCCCTGGGATCAGCTCACGCTTCCCGAAGACGTGGAGCCGGTCAAGGCGGCCTTTCAGCAACTGCGCGCCGGCCAATTCCCCGTCCAGCACGAGAACGCCCTGACGACAAAAGACGGGATGCGCCGGCTGATTTCCTGGTCCTACAGCGTCGTGACGGACGCCACGGGACAGGTGGAGTATATCGTCGGCACGGGCCTCGACATCACGGAACGCAAGCGCATGGAAGACCAGCTCCGGCATACGGAGCGACTGGCCGAGCTGGGCACGCTGGCCTCCGGCATGGCCCACGAGATCGGCACCCCGATGAATGTGATCCTGGGCCGGGCCGAGTACTTGATGCGGCGGACTCAGGAGGACGGGACCAAGAAAGGACTGGAGACGATCGTCGCGCAGGTCGAGCGCATCACCAAGATCATGAACCAGTTGCTGACCTTCGCCAGGCGCGGCCCGATCGAGCGCCGCCCGATGGAACTCCGGCAGGTGGTCGAAGACTGCCTGGAGGTCTTTCAAGACCGGCTCCGGCAGCACGGCATCCAGGTGGAAACGTCGTGGGCGCCTTCCGCTCCTCCCGTCCATGCCGACCCCGACCAAATGAGCCAGGTTCTGCTCAACCTGATCATCAATGCCGTCCACGCGATGCCAGAGGGCGGCGCGCTGCGCATCGGCACGAACTGGAGCGGAGATCAGATACAGTTGACGGTGGCCGATACGGGCCACGGGATTCCGACAGAGCACCTCTCGAAGGTCTTCGATCCCTTCTTCACGACGAAAGACGTCGGCAAGGGCACCGGCCTGGGGCTCACCGTCGTCCACGGCATCGTCCAGGAACATGGCGGCTCGATCACGGTCGAGAGCGAACCAGCCCGAGGGACCACCTTCACCATCTCCCTTCCGGTCTATACAAAAATCGACACGTGACCAGTACGCGGCCGGCAAGCTCGGACGGCCCTGTCGCTTGGAACTTGCGACCTTCCCACTTGCCGGCTCTCTTGAAATTGGGGCATCTTGCGCCACCCCGCTCTCGGCTCCATGTAGTTTTTCTCTCCACTTTTCACTGCCCCTTTCTCTCCGTTACGTGAGTCGGCTTCGACTCTTTTTCTAAACCCCGCGCCAGGCTTTGCGATTTTATCGCCTCACAGCCGCCGCGTTGACGGGCATAGCAATTGCTCGACAGTGCCAATAATGGAATATGTCCAACCTTTCGTAATAAGCGAGGTCGCCTTGAATGAATCACAGCAAGTGGTGTTGCTGGTGGTGGAGGACGATCGGGCCATGCGCAGCCTCCTCTGCGACGAACTCTGGGACTTGGGGGTTCGGATCGTGGAGGCCGCCGACGGAGACGAAGCCGTGCAAAAACTGGCCGACTCCCAGCCCGATTTGATCCTGACGGATCTGCGGATGCCGGCTGGGGGGTTGGATTATGTCGCCCGGCTCAGAACCCTTGCGCCGTCCTGCCCCATCGTCCTGATGACCGCGTTTGGGGATGCCAGAACGAGGGAAGAAGCCCGACGGAGCGGCGTAGCCGCCTATTTCGACAAACCGGTGCGGATGGCAGACCTCAAAGCCACCATCAGACAATTGTTGAGCAACCCCAAGGGGGCAAGCGCGTCGCAAGCCGACAAGCACATGAGCTGACAAAGAGTCGGACGTACGTGCGGCGTGCTGGCTTGCGACGCGTGAGTTCATAGCAGGAGACGAGATGGCCGGATCTCACCTACGCCATTCTAAAGATCAGAACACCGATTCGGTGCTGTCGGCCCGCGTGGAGGCGGTGCGGATCCTGGCGGACCAGATCCGGGAGCCGGTCACCGTCGTCGATCAGGACTGCAACGTCATCTACGCCAACCACGCCGCCCACGAGGTCGGGGACCGCTATGTCCTCGATCAGACTCCGGCAAAGTGCTACGCCGCATTTTTTCATCGTTCGGAGCCCTGCACCTGCTGTCCCGCGCAAGGAGCCCTTGAAACCAACGGCCCCCAGTCCGTCTCCTGCGCCCCAGGCTGGGGACCGATCGCCTCCGGAGTCATTCAAGCGTTTCCGCTGAAGTCGGCGGACGGGCGGGCGACCTATGTCCTGGAGATTCTCAAGCAGAACCAGGACCCCTCGAGCAGCGGGCCGTCATCGATGGTCCCACAGCTTCATCGCCACCATGATGTCCTGGTCCCGTCAACCGACACGGGCTTGGGCGATCTGATCGGCCGCAGCGCGGTGATGCGCGATCTCTTCGAAATGATCCGCCTGGTGGCCGACAGCCACGCCACCGTCTTGCTCCAAGGCGAAAGCGGGACCGGGAAAGAGCGGGTGGCGCGGACCGTTCACGACCTGAGCTACCGCCGCGAGAAACCCTTCGTCGTGGTGGACTGCGCCGCGCTGCCGGAAAGCTTGCTGGAGAGCGAGCTGTTCGGGCACATGCGGGGCGCCTTCACCGGGGCCCTCTCCACCAAGCGCGGCCTCTTCGAAGAAGCCGACGGCGGCACGATCTTCCTGGACGAGATCGCCGACACCAGCGCGCACTTTCAGTCCAAACTGCTCCGGGTCCTCCAGGAAGGCGAAGTCAAACCGGTCGGCAGCAGCCGCTCGATCAAGGTGGACGTGCGGATCGTCTCCGCCACCAACAAGAACCTCCTGGAATTGGTCAAGGCCAAGGCCTTCAGAGAGGACCTCTATTACCGGCTTGCCGTGCTCCCCTTGGTCCTCCCCCCCCTGCGCGACCGGCGCGAAGACATTCCTCTCTTGGCCCGGCACTTCTTGGCGGCCTCGTGCAAACGGCATCGGAAGGCGCAGCCGGTCCTCACACCCGACGCCATGGCGGCATTGACGGAATCCCCCTGGCCCGGCAACGTCCGAGAGTTGGAGC
>VGXD01000256.1 GCA_016873525.1 Nitrospira sp.
CCTGGATGCCATTGACTTGGCCCAGCCGGGCGATGCGGGAAGCGCCGTGGTGCTCCAGACCTATCTACCGACGCACCATGCCATCGCTTCGGTGGTGCAGCACAACCCGTCAACCTTCTATGAACAAGAACTGGCCTTCCGCCAGGCGCTGGGCTACCCGCCGTTCACCCACCTGATCAGCCTGCACGTCTCCGGCAAACACGCCGGATCGGTGAAGGATGCCGCCGAGCGCTGGGCAGGCCGGCTCAAGACTGCGGCCGGCCGCTCGCCCGGCGAGGTGACAATCCTGGGACCGATCCCGGCATCGATGGCGCAACGACGCGGCCTGCACCGCTGGCAACTGCTCATCAAGTCCGGCGACGGCGCCGCCGCGAGAGAGACCGTCAAACTCACGTTGGAAGCATTGGAACGGACGAAGGGGCAAAGCGGGCTGAAATTCGACGTGGATGTGGACCCGCTGGAGATGACGTAAGAGGCGGGATCGGATCAGCCCTTCAGCCCGGCCAAGCACTTCCGATGCTGGAGGCTGCGGTCTCGATCCCGCCGCGATGGGCCAGGAGAAAGCCCTGGGCCGCTGCGTCGGAGGCTTCGGCCGAAGCCTCCGACGCCGACGTTCCCTTACCCGCCAAACCTCATCCAACCAGAATCAGACCCACCGCGCAGAGGACGGTCCCGCGCTTACGGAGTGCACGCTTCTGGTCAGGGCTTGATGTAGATGTAACCTTCCCTCTGAAGATCGGCAATCCGCTTGACCGCCACCGGATGGAGCGTCGCTTCAAATCCCGGGGCCAACTTATCCAGCCCCTTCCCAAAGATCTTCATGGAGACCTGGCACATTTCCGCATGCGCGCCTTTTTCGAGGATCAGATCGAACTTCTTCTTCAACTCCGGATCGATCGTCTCCTTGTCGAACAACGGCAAGGCCGGTCCATGCACCACCAACTTCACGTCGATCTTGTCCGGCCCGCCCTCGGCCTCAATGTGTTTGGCGATGAGGGCCAGCGCATACTTGGCAACCTCAGGGTCCTTGCCATCCACGTGGTAGAGCACTTTGACTTTCCCCGTGGCATGCGACTCCTCGGCTTGCACCCAGGCCGGGGCGGCCAGCAAGGCCGCGAGGGCGGCAACCGCCACCAAGCCGAGGAAGAACCTTTTCTCTATACCCTTGGACATGATGTCCTCCTTGATTGAGAGAGAATGGACCAAGACCCTGTGGTCTCATGCTACACCCCCAGGACCGGGGAATGCCAGGGAAGGCGAACCGGCCGGCGAGCGCCCCGTCACCCTTGCTTGGGGCTTGAGTCCTGCTTGACCATCCGCTTGAAGATGCCGTACGAAAAGGTCAGCCAGAAGATGGAGGAGAAGAGACCGAAGAGCACGGCGGTGAGGATCAGACCCATTTCCTGATCGCTGGGCTCGGCAGAGGTCATCCTGATCCGGACCATGGTGACGATCGGCCAGGCCAGGCTCTCAAGCCCCAGGAGCAGCGTCGCCCAGGCCCAGACCCGCGCAATCGTCGAGCCCAGCCAGTCCAACGCCACCGCCACGCCCAGGGCCAGCCCCACCATGAGCGCCGGCGACATCTCGCCCCAGGTCAGCCAAAATCCAACGGTCACCACGATACTGCCGAGCACGGCGTTGACGCGAGGAGTCCACATCATCGTTCTCCCGGGAAGTACAAACGAGCGTGCAGTCTGAGGGCTTTCGGCAGCGAAGTCAATGCCGGCAAAAACCGTCCAATCCGGTTGCCTTGCCTCCCGGCTTCACGTATCGTGGCGGGACCTATGGACCTGAGCGCCTTCCTTCTGAGCCTGATCACGATCTACGTCTGCGCCCGCATCATGGGCGAGTTGGCCGTCCGGATCGGCCAGTCCGCCGTGTTGGGCGAATTGCTGGCCGGCGTGCTGATCGGGGGCAGCGGCCTGGGGTGGCTCCACGAAACGGAGACCCTGACGCTCCTCGGTCAAGTCGGCGTCATGCTCCTCCTTTTTGAGATCGGGCTGGAATCGGACATCCACTCATTCTTGAGGGTGGGACGATCGGCGGCCACGGTGGCGGCAATCGGCGTCGTCGCGCCGTTTGCGCTGGGCTATGGCCTGGCCCTCATGCTGGGGCTCTCGCAGTTCCAGGCCATCTTCATCGGCGCCACTCTCACCGCCACCAGCGTGGCCCTTTCAGCCAGCGTGCTCTCCGAACTCGGCAAGCTCAAGACCGCTGAAGGCCACATCATCCTGGGCGCGGCCGTCTTAGACGATCTCCTCGGCCTCGTCATCCTCTCGGTCGTCATCGGCCTGGCCACATCGGGCCTGGTCTCCTGGATGACGGTCGGATGGACCGCCGGCTTGGCGATGGCTTTCCTCGTGACGGCGATTGTTGCAGGCATTCGCTACGCGCACCTGCTCAGCCGCCTGATCGACCGATTGAGCAGCCGGGGCGGGGCCGTGATCGTGGCCCTCACCTTTGCGCTGTTCCTTGGATATCTGGCCGACCGGTTGCAGATCGCCCCCCTCGTCGGCGCCTTCGCGGCAGGCCTGGTCCTCGCGCGAAGCGACCACCAGACGCACATTCAGGAACGGATCCGGCCGGTGGCCGACGTGTTCGTGCCGATTTTTTTCGTGCTCATCGGAGCCGCCGTGGAGTTGCGCCATTTCAATCCACTCAACGAACAGAACTGGCCGACGCTGTGGCTGGCCGGAGGCCTGACCCTCGTCGCAATAATCGGCAAGCTGGCCGCCGGGCTCGGCGCCTGGCGCGAGTCGGTGAACCGATGGGCCATCGGCGTGGGGATGCTCCCGCGCGGCGAGGTCGGCTTGATCTTCGCCGGCGTGGGGCTTTCTCATCGAATCCTCGATGAAGGCCAGTATGGAGCGATCTTGCTCGTCGTCGCGCTCACCACGTTGATCGCCCCGCTTCTACTCAAGCGGACGTTTAGGAAAGCATGACGCGCTGAACCGTTCGGCGAGCGGACTGACGTTTGATGGATTGGATCGGCTGGGAGGTTGGTGCCGAAGGCGGGACTTGAACCCGCACGGCTTGCGCCACACGCCCCTCAAACGTGCGTGTCTGCCATTCCACCACTTCGGCACTGCGCGCATTATACCCAGTCTTCCGCCAAATCTCCACTCGGCTCCTGGCCCGGCTAATTCTTACGATACGGCGCCTCGCCGACTCGGCTGCGCGGAGCCCCAAAACGCTTGTCAATGCGCGACCTGTTCGGTATGATCGCCGCTGGTGCGTTGCCAACGCGCCCCCTACAA
>VGXD01000257.1 GCA_016873525.1 Nitrospira sp.
GGCCGCCACGGCCACCGGCGCCGCCGCCGTCACGCCGAACCGCGTCTCCAACCCCTTGACCAGTTCGGACAGTTCCAGAACGGTCATCCCCTCGATGGCCTTGATGAATTCTTCCTGCGACAGTTTCCCTTCAGTTGCTGGCATGTCCCCGTCTCCTTTCTTCTTGTCTGAAATAGCAATCATAACCCCTACCAACTCTCGCACAAGCCCGCTCAGCGCAAAGACCAGACCGCGCGCCGGTCCCTGCATGGCCGAGAGGAGCATGGAGAGCAACACCGGTTTGGTCGGCAGGGTGGCCACGGCCACCAACTGGGCCGGCTTGAGCAGCTTGCCCTCCAGCACTCCGACCGTCATCTTCATCTTCTCGCCGCGCTTTTCCGCACCGATGAAATCCCGCAGGATCTTCGTCGGCAGCACAGGGTCGTCGTAGCCGATCATGACGGCCAGCGGCCCCTTGAAGTGGGGCTTGGCCTCCGCCAACGACGTGCCCTCCACGGCGCGCGCGGCCAGCGTATTCTTGACCACCCTGAATTCCGCCTTGACGCCCCGCAACTGCTTGCGCAGCTCGGTAATCTGATTGACCTCCATCCCCGCGCACTCAGTCATAATCGCGAGCGTCGCCCGCGAAAACTTCTCGTGCAGCTCGGCGACGGCTGTGGTCTTTTCATCCTTCTTCATGCTCGCCCCCTCACCTCAGCCTTGGCTCAGCTCCATTGCTTGGTAATCGCCACCGTGTCCAGATACACCCCAGGCCCCATCGTGCTGGAAATCGTCGCGCTCTTGAGATACCGCCCTTTGCAGGACGCCGGCCGGGACTTCATCACGGCCTCCAGGATCGCGTGGGCGTTCTCGTACAACCGTTGCTCGTCGAACGACGCCTTGCCCACCGGCACTTGCACGATGCCGGCCTTCTCGACCTTGTATTCCACGCGGCCTTTCCTGATCTCGCTGACGGCCTTGCCCACTTCGAATGTCACGGTGCCGGTCTTCGGATTCGGCATCAACCCACGCGGTCCCAGCACTTTGCCGAGCTTGCCCACCGCCCCCATCAGGTCGGGCGTCGCGATCGCCTGGTCGAACTCCATCCACCCGCCCTTGACCTTCTCCATCAACTCATCGGCCCCGACGTAGTCCGCACCGGCCGCACGGGCCTCCTGCTCTTTTTCGCCCTTGGCGAACACGAGCACCCGCACCTTCTTGCCCGTCCCATGCGGGAGCACCGACGTGCCCCGCACCATTTGGTCCGCCCGCTTGGGATCCACGCCCAGGCGAAGAGCCAAGTCCACCGACTCGTCGAACTTCGCATACACCGCCTGCTTGACGAGCCCCACCGCTTCTTTTAAGCCGTAGACCCGCGGCTCGATTTTGGCCGCAGCCGCCTTCATCTTCTTGCCCATGATCCGCTCCTTACGTCACATCCCCATCGACATCGCAACGCGACGCCGACGCTACCCTTGAACGACAATGCCCATGCTGCGCGCGGTTCCCTCGATGATATGCATCGCCCCCTCGACGTCCGCCGCATTGAGGTCCGTCATCTTCTTCGTGGCGATCTCCTTGAGTTGCGCGCGGGTGATCTTCCCCACCTTGTCCTTGTGCGGCACGCCCGATCCCTTGATGATGCCGGACGCCTTCTTGAGGAGGTCGGAAGCCGGCGGCGTGCGCGTGACGAAGGTGAAGGTCCGATCCTTGTACACGGTGATGACGACCGGGATAATGCTGTCCCCTTCCTTCTGGGTCCTGGCGTTGAACTGCTTGCAGAACTCCATGATGTTCACGCCGTGCTGACCGAGAGACGGCCCCACGGGGGGGGCGGGGTTCGCCTTGCCGGCCGGAATTTGCAGCTTGATAGAACCGGTAATCTCTTTCGCCATGCTCTAAACTCCGTAAAAGCTCCGAAGCGGTCACCTTGTCGGCACGGAGGCCGACCGCTTCGCGTTAAATGCGCTCCACCTGCAAGAAGCCTAATTCCACCGGGGTCGATCGGCCGAAGATGCTCACCAGCACCTTGACCCGGCTATGATCGGCGTCCACCTCATCCACCTGGCCGTTGAACCCCATGAAGGGCCCGTCGATGATCCGGACGTTGTCGCCCTTGATAAATCGGATCTGCTCACGCGGGGCCGCAGTCCCGGTGTCCACCTGCTTGAGCAGCGACTCCGCTTCTTCCTGGCTCAAGGGCATCGGCTTGACCCCGCCGCCGACAAACCCCGTGACCTTGGGCGTTTCCTTGATCATCTGAACGGCATCGTCGGTGACCGGGGCCTCCAGCTCCACCAGCACATAGCCGGGAAAAAACTTGCGCTTGGACGCCCGGCGCTTGCCGTCCTTGATCTCGATCACGTCTTCCGTCGGAACGAGCACCTGCCCCAATTGCTCCACCAACCCCATTTGGTTGGCCCGCTCCAGGATGCTGGCCTTCACCCGCCCCTCAAAACCGGCGTAGGTATGAATCACATACCAGCTCTTGCTCATCACGTTCCCTCAAATGACCTTACTGATCAGCCAGACCAAAAACGAGTCCGCCACGGAAAGAAACAAGGACATGATCACGCAAAACACGATGACGACCATGGTCGAGCCCATCGTTTCAGCCTTGGACGGGAACGATACCTTCCTGACCTCGGTCTTGACGTCGATCACGAACTCCTTGATGGACACCCCAAGCTTCTTGAACATGGACACTCCCTACGCCGCCTCAGCCGATTTCCGCAGACACGTTTTAGGCCAAGCAGACTCGATATGGCAGGGGCACCAGGAATCGAACCCGGACCTTCGGTTTTGGAGACCGACGTGCTAGCCGTTAAACACTATGCCCCTACTCCGAATCCTCAGTGACGAGGCCCGGCTCTATTTCACTTCCTTGTGGGGCGTGTGCTTCCGGCACGAAGAACAAAACTTGCTGCGCTCCAGCCGATCCGGATCGTTTTTCTTGTTCTTCATCGTGGAGTAGTTTCGCTCTTTGCACTCCGTGCACGCCATCGCAATGATGTCCCGCATCTTTCACTCCCGTTGAAGTTGCAAGCGAGCACGCCGACACGTTCGGCCCGCTCCGCCCACTTGCTACTTGCCAGCTTCCTCTTACGCCAGGATTTCGGTGACGACGCCGGAGCCGACGGTCTTGCCGCCCTCGCGCACCGCAAACCGCAAGCCCTGATCCATCGCAATCGGCGAGATCAACTCGCCCGTGATGCTCACGTTGTCCCCCG
>VGXD01000258.1 GCA_016873525.1 Nitrospira sp.
CAATGACGCGCAGGTCGACGAGTATGAGTATCGTCTGCGGTAGGAAAGGCTCACGGCGGCGGGGCAATTCCACACACCTTACAGACTGCTGGCGCCGCTCCGCCGCTCTACCGAGCATCAGCATTGTAAATGATGTCCTGGCACTTCTTGCTGTAAACGATGTCCTGGCACTTATCAGCTAATCCCTATGCCGCGTGCAATCTGGAACGGTGATAAATAGTTATGAGTTGTGAGTGATGAGTTGGAGAAACTCAAAACTCAAAATTCACAACTCAAAACTACGAAGTGTTATTTCCGGCTGTAGAAGGGCAAGGCGTGGACGGTGGCCTCGATCCGCTGGCCGTCGAATTCAATGGCCAGGGCCGTGCCTGGTTGGGTGAAGTCCCGCAAGGGGAAGCCCAGCGCGGTCGGATGGCCGAGCGTCGGTGACTGAGCGGCGCTGGAGACCCAGCCGACTTCACGGTCGCCGCTTCGAGCCGCAAGGCCTCGCGCACGGCGTCAGACGACTTCGATGAGCGTTTCGCCGGCAGCGAGGCGCTGCACGATCTCAGGAAGGAGCGGAGCTAGCCAGTTTCGTAGCATGGCGTTCGTTGCGTTGCCGAATCGCACCCACACGACCGCCGCTGGTCTGTCGCCGAGCGTGGCAAGGACTGCGAAGTCTTCATCCTTCGTTATGATGATGTACCCGTGTCTGCGGGCAAAATCGAAGATGGCTCGGTCGTCGAGCGATAAGCCGGACTGATCGTTGACGTGAATTGCATCGTGCGTGTGCTCGCGGAGCCAAGTGGCGAGGCCAGGAGGGAGGTTGGCGTCTACCAGAAATTTCATCTGGTCCGTGCCGGCACGATCGTATGGTTCAGGTATGCGGCGGCGTAGGTGATCGCGGCTCGAATGTCGTCACGCTCCAAATAGGGGTAGTCGCGCAGGATCTCTTCTTCGGATGTGCCGGCCGCCAGCATGTCCAGGATATCTTGGACGCGGATGCGCATGCCGCGAATGCAAGGACGGCCCCCGCATTTGCCTGGCTCAATAGTGATACGTTGCAGAAGATCGGTCTTCATGATCGGGGCACCTATCTCCAATGTATGCCGGCTGCCTTCTGAAGTGCACTATAGCACCGGTCTGGTGGTTGAGCAATAACTGTCGGAACTCATTACGGTGCTGCTCCGTAGGGAAGGGAGAGGAAAGCACAGAGGAAGTGGGTGAGCACTGAGCGACCAGGGGAGAGCGGACTCCTTCGGCTAAGCGCGGCGGTAGAACGGTAGGCTGGTGACGGTCGCTTTGTGTCTCTGGCCGTCGATTTCGACAGTCAGGGCCGTGCTGGGCTGGGAGAAGTCCCTGAGCGGAAAGCCGAGCGCGATCGGATGGCCGAGCGTCGGTGAGTGGGCGGCGCTGGAGACCCAGCCGACTTCGCGGTCTCCGCTGAACAGCTTCGCCCCCCTGGGGGGGAGGGCCGTGCCTTTCACCCTCAGTCCAACCAGCCTCCGGCGCACGGTGCCGTAAGTGTCCATGCGGGCCACCACTTCCTGCCCCGGATAACAGCCCTTGCTCAGGCTGAAGGCGATCCCTTCCAGATTGGCTTCCGGAGGGGTGAGTTCTTCGGTCAGGTCCACGCCAGCCCTCGGCAGTCCTGCCTCGATGCGGAGCGATTCTCTCGCCTGGGTCCCCAAGGGTTGCGCTCCCATCGGCGCTCCGGCCTCCCATAACCGCTCCCAGGCTGCCGTCAGTCCCTCGGCAGGCAGCAAGACCTCGATGTCCGTTTCGCCGGTTTCCTGCGTCCTGATCAGAAAGGCCTCATGTCCGTCGATGGGGTGGGTTACGAATGAGAGGGGCGTGAGTCCTGTCACGTCAATTCCGAAGGCCGCTTGGATGAGCGCGCCGGCCTTGGGACCGCTCACGAGCAGGAGTCCCCAGGTCTCGCCGCAGTTGTCCAGTTTGGCCTTGGTGCCGTAGAGCAAAAATTTTCGCAGGGCTTGGAAGGTGGCGTCGCCGATTTCGCCGACATCCTCCAATAGGAGCGCCTCGGCCAGGGCATAGACACGGAAGTAGGTCAGCATCCTTCCCTTGTGGTTGAGGAAGCTTGAATAAAGCCCGTGCCCGGCGGTCAGCGGCAGGATGTCGTTGCTGATGACGCTTTGCAGCCACTTGACGCGATCGTCCCCCGTGACCCGCAGCTTGCCTCGGTGCGAGAGGTCGGCGAGGCCCAGGCCTCGCCGTACGGCCTGGTGCTCGGCTATCGGGTCTCCGTAGTGGACCGGCATGGTCCAGCCAGCGACCTCGCCGAAGACGGCGCCGTGCTTGAGATGGTGGTCGTGCAGGCGGGATGGTTTCATTTGAGTCTGAAAGCCTAAAAGTCTTGAAAGTCGTTTTATCAGCCGTCTTTACGACTTGATGACTTTCAGACTTTCCAACTTGATGACTTCCTCGAGTAACTCTCTCATGCGGGCCGAGAACTCATTGCGCGACACGATCTTGGTCACTCCCAGTTCCCTGGCCCGTTTCCACGTCTCGGTTTCTTCGTGGTTGGCGAAGGCCAGGACCGGCATCGACTGCTGAAGCTGTTCCAGAGTCTGGAAGGCGTTCAGCTTCGGATCGTTCATGTCCAGGACCATGGCGGCGGGATGGCCCATCCGGGCTTTGGCCGCCACGTCTTCTTGGGTGCGGATGCGTTCCAGCGCATAGCCGTGCGGAAGGAGGGCATCGCGGACTTTGGTGTAGAAGAAGATGTCGTTGACGGCAACCAAGATCGTGGACTGTTCCATGCGTCCCTTCAGTTCAGCAAGCTGATCAGCCGTCCCAGCGAGCGCTTGGCCAGGGCGTAGTCGGGGTTCAGCGTCAGGGCTTTCTTGTAGCAATCGATGGCCTGGTCCCAGAGGCCTTTGCGTTCGTACACGCGTCCGAGGTTCAGGTGGGGGAAGGCCGGGCTCTCGTAGCGTTTGGCCTTCAGAGCCCGCTCGAACCAGGGGATCGCCTCGTCGAACTTTTCTTGCTCGATCAGGTAGGCGCCGATGTCGTTGTAAGGGTTGCCGAACTCGGGGTCCATCCCGATGGCGCGATGGCATTCCTCGATCGCCTCGTCCAGCTTGCCCATGAAACTGTACGTCCAGCCCAGGAAGGTGTGGGCTTCGGCCGTGGGATGGGTATCGAGCGAGCGCTTGTAGAGGGTGACGGCCTCTTCGAGTTC
>VGXD01000259.1 GCA_016873525.1 Nitrospira sp.
AAGCAGCCGGCCCCACTCCAGCACGGCCGCGGCTTGGTCGAGAAGGGATGGGTTCGTTGGAATGGAATTCATGAAAGGATGGTTCGGTAAAGGGACGGCCTGCCCGTCCGTTCGGACATCGTCTGTGCCTGCTTTCGATCATGTGGAATCTACAGGATCGGCCGTGCTGTGGCAACCTGGCGCCGGGGGAAGAGCCGGCATTGCAAGGCCGAGGTGATGAGGCAGGTGAGGCTCGACCGGACAGCCGGCAGAGGGGCTGTCCGAAGCGTTCGGCAACGAACCGGCAAGGAACCGAATAGATTCAGGATAGACTCAGGCGCTCAAGCGCACGACCTCGCGCATCTGTTTGCGCTTGTTCGGCAGCACCCTTCTCAGACGGTCACGCAGCGAACTTTGAATCAGCCGGTGCCGATGGATCTTGGGGTCCACCACATCCCCGCAAGTGACGCAGCGCCAGCCCCTCATCCAGAGGTGCCCGCTGTCGTCCTCCATGTCGATGAAATGATCCACCACCATCAGTCCCTGACATCGGTGACATTTCATTGTGGGTCTCCTTTCTGACCGAGGGCCTCGAACCCCGCTCAGCGATCCCGTACCACGCCTCGCTTCTTTATCGGCTCCTTCCTATCCGGCTTGAGCCACCAACAGCCTTTTGTAAAGCAATGCCAGTGCCAAGGGCGAACCATCTGTTTTCTCACCGTTCTTGCGGCAACGCGCGGCTGCCGACAAGGAGCGGGCCGCCGCCAGCATGACAGACTATGCCGAGTCGCTAGGCACAAACGTCTCTTCGGAAAGCTCGGCGAGCGCCCTCGATGAGGGCGGCCCTTGAATTCTGCCGCCATTCCGATCAGACTTTGCGCGCAGAGGATCCGCACGAACAGGAGGCCCATGTCGTTGTCCGCATCGGAGATCGCCGCAGTCGTCCGGGAGATCGAGCTGGCCCTGCGCCAGGGATGGATTCAGAAGATTTTCCAGCCGACGCCACGGGCTCTCGTGTTGGAGATTCGGGCCCCGGGCCGGACGTTCGCCCTGCTCTTGTCGGCCGATCCTGAAACAGCCCGGCTGCACCTGCTCAGCCACAAGCCCCTCAATCCCGCGACCCCGCCCTCCTTCTGCCAGTTCCTGCGCGCCCGTATCCAGGGCGCGCGCATCGACGGGCTGGAACAGGTGCCGGGAGACCGCATCGTCCGTCTCCGGCTGACGGCTCGCGAAGGCCCCTGTTCCCTTGTGGCCGAGCTGACCGGCAAGACCGCGGACCTTCTGTTGCTGGACGCGGAAGACAAGATTCTCGTCGCGCTTGAGAGCGGCCGAGAAAAAACCGGACAGTCCTATCACCTTCCTGTGGCAAGGCCCCAGGACGCCAACAAACAAGAACGGACACCAACGAACACGGAGCCCCTCGAGCAACCTGAGCGCGACCTCCCTTTTCCGATATCCGCCTCGATTGAACGTCGAGACCAGGGACGCGAAGAAGACCTGGCTCGCGACCATCTCAGGCTGGCGCGACTGGCAGAAGTCCGCAAGGGCATCAAGAAGGCCGCCAGGCGCATCGACGCCCTGCGGGCCGACTTCGACAAGGCCACCCGCTATAAGGAATATGCCCGCTACGGCGAGTTGCTCAAGGCCAACCTGGGCCTCATGACCAAGGGACAGGACCAAGTCACCGTGATAGACTATTTTGATCCGGCCATGCCGGAGCTGACCATTCCCTTAGACCCAGCCAAGACCCCACAGGGCAACATGGACGACTACTTCAAAAAACACCGCAAGTACCTGGCCGCAGACCGCGAGATCAAACCGAGACTGGACAAGGCCGAACGCGAGTTGGAAGCTTTGCACACAGAGCGGGCCGCCGTCGAACGAGACGAATGGACGCCGGCGCAAGAAGCCCGCGCCAAGCCCATTGCCCGTCCCCCATCGCCCACCACTCGTCACTCGCCCCGCTCCGGCCCCTTCCGCCGCTTCACCTCGGCGGACGGACTCCCGATCTACGTGGGCCGCAATGCGCGAGAGAACGACGAACTCACCTTCAAGTTCGCCCACAGCGACGACCTCTGGCTCCATGCCCACGGCACGCCGGGATCGCATGTGGTGGTCCGATTGGAGAAAGGCGCCGACCCGCCGCACGAAACGATCAAGGACGCCGCCACGCTGGCGCTGCTCTATAGCGACTTGAAGAAGAGCGGCAAAGGGGAAGTGATCTACACGAGGAAGAAGTGGGTCCGAAAAGCCAAGGGCCAGCCGCCCGGCACCGTGACAGTCACGCAGGAAAAAGCGATCTTCGTCCAGCTCGACCGGGGCCGCCTCGACCGCCTCAAAGAATCCTCCGGTTAGCGATTCTGGTAGCCCACCCGATCCTCGAAGTGAACCGGATTGCCGAACCCGCTTGGGAGGGTCTCGATCTTCGTGATGCTTGCGACCTTGCTCGTCGAGTACGGTCCGCTCAGGTCATAGGACGTCGTCACGTGAGAGAGCGTCGTGACAATTCCCTCGGGGCTGTAGAAGATGTCCAGTTCTCGCTGGATGTCTGGCGTTCCAACACCATTGATGAACAGCCCATACAGCAAGAAGTACTCCAACGGGTTGACCACGGAAGACGAATACTTATAACTCCACCACTCACGGGTATATCCCATGGAGACGGAACTCCTGACGTGCGAGGGCTTACCCAACAGCGAAGCCACCTGTTCCCTGGTGGCTCCCACCTTGATCTGCGCCACGAGCGCCTCGTCAGCCAGACGCTCATCGCCGATCGAGATACAACCAGCGAGCAGCAGTCCGCACAGGATCAGGACCAGCTGACTCTTCATCATGTCTCCGAATGATGCCGCCTTGGAGGGGATACTGTACTCTAGTTCGAGGGCCTTGAGAAGCCTAAAGACGATTTGCCTGTCAACGGTGGAGGCTGCGGCGTTTCGATGACCCGCCTCGTCACAATTCACAACCCAAGCCGACCCCGACCCAAACCCGCAGGAGGTCGTGTCTGGTCACGGAGTAGGCCGGCACTCCATCTCTCTTCACAGGAAGGTTCATCAAATGTTTTGGTGATTGTAAAGCATCTGGCACCAGAATTAGAGTGGTGCCATGCGCGTTCAAGCCTTTGAAACCCTGATTCGGAGCGGGTCGTCAGCTCTTCGGGTCCTGCGCCGGAAACGGTACAAAACTGGG
>VGXD01000260.1 GCA_016873525.1 Nitrospira sp.
CCGTGTTCTTCGTGCCGGGAAAGATCAGCGCATCAAGGGGCTGGTCGGTCGCCTCGGCCAAGCGAACCAACTGCACGTCCGGTTCGCGGCGCAAGGATTCGAAGTCGGTAAAATTGGAGATGCAGGGCACATCGGCCACCCCGATGGCCAGCACATCGGTCCGGTCCTGTCTGCGGCTCAACCAGCCGTCCCATCCCACCGAATCTTCCTGCGGAACCTGCAAGTCCCCCCAATGCGGAATCACCCCCAGGCAGGGGAGCCCCATCAAAGCCTCGACCGCCGTGACTCCCGGAGTCAATAACTCCACCTCGCCGCGAAATTTATTGATGAGGAAGCCTTTCACATGGCGGCGCTCCTCCGGGGTCAGCAGCGTCACGGTCCCGACCAGCGCGGCAAAGGCCCCGCCGCGATCGATGTCGGCGGCCAGCAGCACCGGCGCCTTGGCCTCCTGGGCCATCCTCATATTGACGATGTCCTGCTCGCGCAGATTGATTTCGGCGGGACTGCCGGCGCCTTCCAAAATCACCAAGTCGAATTCCTGAGACAGCCTCGCAAAGGCTTCTTGGACCGAGGGGAAGCATTCGCGCCGGACTCGGCCGAAATCCTTGGCCGTCAACCGGCCATAGACCTCCCCGTTGACGACCAACTGCGCACGGCGGTCGCCCTCGGGCTTGATCAAGACCGGATTGAAGTCCGTCCTCATGGCCAGACGGCAGGCGACGGCCTGGACCGCCTGGGCCCGGCCGATCTCTTTGCCGTCAGGCGTGACGAAGGAATTATTGGACATGTTCTGGGCCTTGAAGGGCGCCACCTTGAGCCCGCGGCGGCGATAGAAACGGCAGAGGGCGGCCACGAGGACGGACTTGCCCACGTGAGAGGCGGTCCCTTGGATCATGAGCGTGCGTGCAGCCATAAAACAGCCGTGCGTGATGGGTGATGAGTAATCGGTGATCGGTTAAGAAATTTCGGAGTGAGTGCCTATGCGAGCGTTTCTCCGCTCATCACTCATCACAGATCACCCATCACTTCCTCACGTTTCGTTCCCACAGGAACTCCGGTTCACCCTGCATCTTGGCCGCCCAGCGGGCCAGCACGAAGAGGGCGTCGCTCAGACGATTGAGAAATTTCACGATGGCCGGATCCACCGGCTCCTCACGAGCCAGCTTGACGCAGATCCGCTCGCCCCTGCGGCAGACGGTCCTGGCTTGGTGGAGCATTCCGGACACCTTCCCCCCGCCAGGCAAAATGAATTCCTTGAGAGGCGCCAAATCCTTTTGACAGCGATCGATCATCCGCTCCAGCGCCGTGATGTCCTTGCCGCCCACCTTGGGCATGTTCTTGAACGTCTGCCCCGGCGCCGTGGCCAGGATTCCGCCCACGTCGAACAGTTTATTCTGAATCCGGCGGAGGCTGTCCTCCAGCCAGTCTCTGGCCTCCGACTCCTCCGAGGCGGCGTTGAAGACTCGCACCAACCCCACCAAGGCATTCACCTCGTCCACCGTCCCATAGGCCTCCACCCTCAGACTGTCCTTCCAGACTGGCTGCCCTCCGGCCAACCTCGTCTTCCCGGCGTCGCCCGTGCGCGTGTAGACCTTCGTGATGCGCATCACGCTTCTCCTTCGCCACGATGCATGCAGAACGATGAGTGATGAATGGGGAACCGCATCCCGCAGCTTCCTCCGTTCATCATGCCTCCTTCAGCCTTCATCATCGTGCCGTCTCCCCCACTGCTCCTTGTAGACAAGTTCCTCCAGCGGCAGACGGGCCCGCCATCCGGCCCGCTCCAAATCCGGATGCGGGGCAAACTCGGAGACATAGCCCAGGCAGAGGTAGGCCACGACCTTGACGGGACGTGGAATCCCCAGAACCTGCTTCAAGGCTTCATGGTCCAAGATGCTGACCCAGCCCACGCCAACCCCCTCGGCCCTCGCGGCCAGCCAGAGGTTCTGGATCGCGCAACAGGTGCTGTAGAGGTCGGTGTCCCGCACCGTCGAGCGGCCCAGCACCTGCCTCCCGCCGCGTTGCCTGTTGCAGGTCACGCAGAGGGAGAGGGGCGCTTCCTCGATCCCCTCGAGCTTGAGCCGTCGATAGAGCGTCGCCCTCTCGCCTGTATAGCGGGTAGCCGCCTCGTCGTTGGCCTTCCTGAACAGGTCTTTGACGGCGCCTTTGGTGGCCGCCTCGCGGACCACGATAAAATTCCACGGCTGCATGAATCCCACCGAGCCGGCATGGTGGGCCGCTCGGAGAATTCTCTCGAGGACCTCGTCGGGGATCGGATCGGGGAGAAAGTGTTCCCGCACGTCGCGGCGCTCGAAAATCGCCCGATAGACGGCCGCCCGCTCCTCCTCGGAAAAGTCCCCGTTGCGTCTTGCAAGCGCTGATTTTGGCGCAGCCATTTAGTTGAGCATCCTTTTGCCTTCGCCGAGCATCCCTTCCGCCACAGCCCCCAAGCAACGAGGGCAGAGGCAGTTGTCATACGTCTGTTTGAGCCAGGCGAGCTGGGCCTGGCTCAACTTCACCGTCCCGCACCAACAGCCGCCGGCTTGCTGACATGCGAAGGGCTCCTGACAGTGGCCGCATACTTTCTGCATGGGCTAAAACTCGACTCCCTTCTGCGCTTTGACACCTTTGCGAAAAGGATGTTTCACCTGCCCCATTTCAGTCACAAGATCGGCTGCCTCGATGAGTTCCTTCTTCGCGCTACGGCCCGTGATCACGACATGCTGCATGGGCGGACGGTCTCGAAGAACCGGGAGCACCGAAGCAAGCGGCACATAGTCGTGGTGCAGCGCGATGTTGAACTCGTCCAGGATCACCATCGCATAGGAGGGGTCGCGCAGAAACTTGGCTGCGGCCTCCCAGGCTCGCTGCGCAAACTCGGTGTCGCGCCCACGGTCCTGTGTTTCCCAGGTGTACCCCTCCCCCATGCGGAGAAACGTCACCTGATCGCCGAAGCCCTTCAGCACGCGCTCCTCCGCCGTATCCACCGCACCCTTGATGAATTGCACCATGGCCACCTTCATGCCGTGTCCGATACAACGCATCGCCATGCCCAAGGCCGCCGTGGTCTTGCCCTTGCCGGCCCCGGTAAAGACGATCACCAATCCTTTTTCATCCTGAGCGGCGGCAATCCGCCGATCGACCGAGGCTTTCAGCCGTTCC
>VGXD01000261.1 GCA_016873525.1 Nitrospira sp.
TCTTGTCGACTTGTCACTTGCCCGCTTGTTGCGTGTCCCTTGTCAGCTGCGTGGCTCTGCGTGGCCGGTGAGGTGCTGCAAGTTGCAGTGCAGGGTGTCGGGATGGCAGCAGCGGGTTTCCATCTGGACCGTCAGGTGTTTGATGCCGAACTCGGCCGCCACGCGGGATCGGACCGTTCGGAGCAATGCGTCGGTCAGTTGCGAGTCATCGCCCTCCACCAACACGTGACAGCTGAGCATCACCAGGCGGGGCTCCACGGCCCAGATGTGCAGGTCGTGTACGTTCTTCACGCCGGGAATGCGTTCGATCGCCTCCACCACATGCGCCGTCTTGATGCCGGGCGGCGTGGATTCCAGCAGCACCTCCATCGATTCCTTGAGCAGGGGCCAGGCGCCCCTCACGATCACGACGACGACCACCAGGCTGATGAGCGGGTCCAGCAGGGACCAGCCGGTCAGGAGGATGGCCGCGCCGCTGGCGGCGACGCCGAGGGAGACCCAGGCGTCGGCCAGCATGTGCCAGAAGGCGCTGCGGATGTTGAGGTCGTCGCGGGCGCCTTGTTGGAGCAGGAGGGCAATGCCGAGGTTGGCGGCAAAGGCGACGAGGGCGATGGTGATCATCCAGCCGCCGGCCACCGGCGTCGGGACGAGGATCCGACGCACCGCCCACAGCGCGATGGCGACGGCGGTGAGCAGCAGAATGACCGAACTGACGAAGGCCGAAACGATGCCGGCTCGATGAAATCCGAAGGTCCGTTCCTCGGTCGCCGGCTTGGAGGCGAGGAGATGGGCGTAGAGGGCCAGGAAGAGCGAGCCCTGATCGATGAGGTTGTGGCCGGCGTCGCTGAGGACGCCGATGCTGTTGATCAGCAGTCCTCCGGTGACTTCCGCCAGGATGATGATCGCGTTGAGCCCCAGCGTGAGGTGGAGGCGGTGCTTGAGCTGTTCGTAGCCGAGTGAGACTGGGTGCATGGTGCCTAGGACAGGGGGCTTGGGGTGATGGTTCGCGCTGACCGGCTCATCTTACTCTCTGTTTTGTACTTTTGCTTGGGGTGGGCTTGGGTGTGCCCCAATTCAGGAGGAATGCCGTCGCCTGGGAAGGATCGGCAAAGGGTTCAGCGGCGTCGGTCTGTTGGACGGGGTCGGCGAACCGTTCCTGGGCCGGACGGGCCTGGGCCCACAAGGCGGCGCCGAAGGGCAGACCAGCGGCGGTTGCGGCCTGGCCGTCGAGTTTCGAGTCGCCGATGTAGAGAGCGTGGGCCGGGTCCACGTCCAGGATGTCCAGGGCCATGAGGAGGCCTTCCGGGCTTGGCTTGGGGCTGCGGACATCGTCGTCGGTCAGAACGACATCGAAGAATTGCTCGAAGGCCTGGTCCTCCAAGCGCGTGGAGGTGATGCGCCAGGCCTCCCGGCTTTTTCCGGTCACGATGCCGAGGAGGTAGCCCTGGCCGTGGATTTGCGCGAGCATGTCCAACACGCCGGCATAGAACCCGCCGAACAGTTCGTCGTGCAGGGAGGCGTAGTGCGTGAGGAACCGGTCGAAGACGGGGGAGAACTCGTGTTCCTCCATCAGACTGAGCAGGAGGCGGCGCTCGGCGTGGGGATGAAGCGCCATGATGTCGGCATCGGAGAGGCGGCGCTCAAGGGGCTGCTCCAGGGTCCGTCGGAAGGATTCCATGTACAAGTGCCAGGTGTTGATCAGGGTGCCGTCCAGATCGAAGAGGACGCAGCGTGTGCGGTGATCGGCCCGGCGCGTCATGGCTTGGTCCCGACCTGGGCGATGATGGTCTTCAACTCGTCGCCGGTGATGGTCTCTTTGTTCAGCAAGACCTTGGCGGCTTCTCGCAGGATGGGCTGCTGCGAGTTCAAGAGGGTGCGCACCCGCGCATATTGCTGGTCGATGATCCGGCGGATTTCGCAGTCGATCTCGCGCGAGGTCTCCTCGCTATAGTCGCCGGGCGCCTGCGGTTGGCCGGTCTGGAGGAAGAGCGGCTGGCGGTCCCGGTCGAAGCTGATCTGTCCCAGCTTCTCGCTCATGCCGTAGACCTTGACCATGCTCTTGGCGATGTCGGTGGCTTTCAAGAGGTCGTCCTGCGCGCCGGTCGAGACTTCCCCGTAGATGAGTTCTTCGGCGACGCGCCCGCCCAACAAGACGGCGATCTTGTTTTCCAGTTCCGACGAGGTCATCAGGAAGCGGTCCTCGGTGGGCAACTGGAGCGTGTAGCCCAATGCGGCGATGCCGCGCGGGATGATCGAAATTTTCTGCACCGCGTCGGCCCCGGGAATCGACAGGGCCATCAGGGCGTGGCCGACCTCGTGATGCGCGACCCGTTCCTTCTCCGAGGGATTTAACACCCGGTTTCGTTTCTCCAAGCCGGCGATGACCCGCTCCACCGCCTCCTGCAGTTCGGAGAGTCCGACCACGTCCTTGTTCCGCCGCACGGCCAGCAGCGCCGCTTCGTTGATGAGGTTGGCCAGGTCCGCGCCGACGAAGCCCGGCGTCATGGCGGCGATGACGTCGAGGTCCGTTTCGGCGACCAGCGGGATGTTGCGCGCGTGGATTTTGAGGATTTCCAGCCGGCCGATCTTGTCCGGCCGGTCCACCAGGACGTGGCGGTCGAAGCGGCCGGCCCGCAGGAGGGCCGGATCGAGGATTTCGGGCCGGTTGGTGGCGGCCATGAGGATGACGCCGACCCTCGGATCGAAGCCGTCCATCTCGACGAGCAATTGGTTCAGCGTCTGTTCGCGCTCCTCGTGGGCCATCGGGCCGACGCCACGGGCCTTGCCGAGCGCGTCCAACTCGTCGATGAAGATGATGCAGGGGGCCATCTCCTTGGCCTGGAGAAAGAGGTCTCTCACGCGAGCCGCGCCCACCCCCACGAACATTTCGACGAACTCCGACCCGCTGGTCGAAAAAAACGGGACGCCGGCTTCGCCGGCCACGGCCTTGGCCAGCAGCGTTTTGCCTGTGCCGGAAGGGCCGACCAAGAGGATGCCCTTGGGAATCTTGCCGCCCAGCTTGGTGAACTTCTCGGGGGTTTTCAAAAACTCGATGACTTCCTGGAGTTCCTGCTTGGCCTCGTCCACCCCGGCGACATCCGCGAAGCTGACCTTGACCTCCTTTTCCATGTAGACCTTGGCCTTGCTGCGGCCG